>NZ_JBBBEM010000090.1:0-21081 GCF_037154035.1 Kineococcus sp. G2
CGGTGAGCGCCTGAGCGCCGCCACGGCGTACCGCGACTTCCTGGCCACGGCCGGAGTGGAGCGAGGGCTCATCGGCCCGCGGGAGGTGCCCCGCCTCTGGGAACGGCACGTCCTGAACTGCGCCCACCTCGGAGAGCTCATCGACGCCGACGAGACCGTGGTGGACATCGGATCCGGCGCCGGGCTGCCGGGCATCCCCCTGGCTCTGGCGCGTCCGGACCTGCGCATCCAGCTCATCGAACCGCTCGAACGGCGCTACACCTTCCTGCGCGAGGCCATCTCCTTGACCGGCCTGGGCGATCAGGTGGCGGTGGCCCGGGGCAAGGCGCAGGACGTCGCGGGGGAGTTCTCCGGCGGTGTCGTCACTGCCCGGGCGGTCGCCCCGCTCGCAACCCTCTACACCTGGACGCTGCCCCTGTGCCGCCCCGGTGGGCACCTGCTGGCCATCAAGGGCCGCACCGCTGGTGACGAGGTCGCCGCCGCAGCCGACGTGCTCGCCGGGCTCGGCATCACCAGCGCACCTGAGATCGTCCACTGCGGTCCGCCCGGGGAGGACGGCACCACGGTCGTCAAGGTGGCGCGGGGCAGCCAGCCGCTGCGCCGTCGCCCCACGCGTTCTGCACCGACCGGCACCGGTCATCGGCGTCCCCGAACGTCGCGAACCACGGGAAGGAAGAAGGCGTGACGCACTTGGGTTGGTTCGGCACTCTCCGGACGGCGTCCTCACGAGGGCTGGGGTGGCTCGGGCGAGAGGCCGAGCCGGGATCCCCGGAGGTTTCACGTGAAACAGCACCGGTGGTCCCGCAGGCGGTGACCGAGTTTCCCGGCGAGCCGACTCCTCCGCCCGCTGTGGTGGCTGCCGCAGACGCGCCCGAGAGCGTCGAGCACGATCTGGGCGCGCCTCCGCTCATGGCGGACGAGGAGTTGTCAGCAGGCGCCCCCGACGTTCCACGTGAAACCGTGGACGACAGGCCGGCGCCCGAACCTTCGGCGGAGGTGCGCGACCTGGAAGACGGTGAGCACCTCGTTTCACGTGAAACGCGGCGCGCCCTGGCCGCGGAGCGCTTCCCGCGCCCGGCGGAGACTCGCATCCTCACCATCGCCAACCAGAAGGGGGGCGTGGGGAAGACCACGACGGCCGTCAACCTCGCCTCCGCCCTGTCCGCCGCGGGCTTGAAGGTGCTCGTGCTGGACCTGGACCCGCAGGGGAACGCCTCGACGGCGCTCGGCATCGAGCACCACTCCGAGGTGCCCGGTGTCTACGAGGTGCTCGTGGAGGGCAAGGCGCTGGCCGAGGTGGTCCAGCGCTGCGAGGAGGCGCCGGACCTGTGGTGCGCCCCGGCGACCGTGGACCTCGCGGGCGCCGAGATCGAGCTGGTCTCCATGGTGGCGCGCGAGTCCCGGCTCCAGCGGGCGCTGACGAAGTACCTGAAGGACGTCGAACGCAGCGGTCAGGGGCGGGTGGACTACGTCCTCATCGACTGCCCGCCGAGCCTGGGACTGCTGACCATCAACGCCTTCGTGGCGGCTCCCGAGGTGCTCATCCCCATCCAGTGCGAGTACTACGCGCTGGAGGGCCTGAGCCAGCTCCTGGCGAACATCGAGCTCATCCAGGAGCACCTCAACCCCGACCTCACCGTCTCCACGATCCTGCTCACCATGTACGACGGCCGTACCCGCCTGGCGGCCCAGGTGGTCGATGAGGTCCGCCAGCACTTCGGTGGCCAGGTCCTGCGGGCGCTGGTGCCCCGGTCGGTGCGCATCTCGGAGGCGCCGAGCCACGGGCAGACGGTGATGTCGTACGACCCGCTGTCCTCCGGGGCACTGGCCTACCTGGAGGCCGCCCGGGAGATCGCCCATCGCGGGGAACTGCTGGTGGAGGGGGAAGCGGTGGCTGAGCAGTCGCCGGCGGCCGTCGCGCCGCCACGGGTGGACCCGTGGTCGCGGTGGAGTGATGGAACGGGGAACCGGCGCGGTGTCGCGTCGAAGGAGGGTGGAGCGTGAGCGAGAAGCGGCGTGGACTCGGACGTGGTCTGGGTGCGCTGATCCCCAACGGTGCGACCGCGCCTGCCGCAGCTCGCGGCGGGGCTGCCGCACCGCCGCCCGTGATGCGACCCGGCGCGCGGCCGGTGGACCTGTTCTTCGACCAGTCGGCGCCCCGAGCGCCCCGGCCGACGGAGGACGTCGAGGACACCGACACGTCCCCCGAAGCGCCGGCCGGTGCGGTGGGGGAACGGGCCGCAGGTGCGTCCGAGGGTGCCGGCGAGGCGGCCGCGGGCGAGGAGGCCGCTGCGGCAGCGGCCCCCCGGGTGGCCGAGGAGGCCGGCAGCACGGGCGAGCAGCCCGAACCCGCTCCGGAGGCTCCGCAGGCCCCGGAGCCCGACGAGGTCGTGGGGCCCGACCAGGACCCCTCGGGCGCCCCCGTCGACCCTCCCGCCGAACCCCCCGCCCAGGCGCCGAGCGCGCAGGACCCGACCGCGCAGGACTCGACCGCGCAGGACCCGAGCGTGGCGGCGGACGAGCACGGCGACGGCCTGCTGCCCGTGCCCGGCGCCCGCTTCGCCGAGGTGCCGATCACCGCGATCGTCCCCAACCCCCGGCAGCCCCGCAGCGTCTTCGACGAGGACGAGCTGGCGGAACTGGTCCACTCCGTCAGCGAGATCGGCGTCCTGCAGCCGATCGTCGTGCGCCCGGTGGGTACGGACGACGACGGGGCGCCGCGCTTCGAGCTCGTCATGGGAGAGCGGCGCTGGCGGGCGGCCACCGAGGCGGGACTCGCCACGGTCCCGGCCATCGTCCGCGAGACCGCCGACGACGACCTGCTGCGCGACGCGCTGCTGGAGAACCTGCACCGCAGCCAGCTCAACCCGCTGGAGGAGGCCGCCGCCTACCAGCAGCTCCTCGACGACTTCGGCTGCACCCACGAGGAGCTCGCCTCCCGCATCGGGCGCTCGCGCCCGCAGATCAGCAACACGCTGCGGCTGATGAAGCTGCCGCCGCTGGTGCAGCGGCGCGTGGCCGCCGGCGTCCTCAGCGCCGGCCACGCGCGGGCGCTGCTGGCCCTGGAGGACGGCGGGGCGATGGAGCGGCTCGCGCAGCGCATCGTCGCCGAGGGGCTGTCCGTGCGGGCCGTCGAGGAGATCATCGCGGTCGGCGACGCCACCACCGCGCCGCGCCGCCGCAACCCCGCCGAACCGCAGCCGGAGCTGGAGTCGCGCGCCACCCGGCTCGCCGACCGCCTCGACACCCGCGTGCGCATCAGCATGGGGCGCACCCGGGGCCGGCTCACGGTGGACTTCGCCGGCGTGGAGGACCTGGACCGCATCCTGCGGCTCCTCGACTCCTCCGACCGCACCACGGCGTCCTGACCGCCCGGGAGGGGGCCCCGACCGTCCCCTCCCGGGGGCTTCACCGAGCGGGGGTGCGCAGCGCCGTGTCCACCAGGTCCCGGTAGACGGCGTCCAGGTCCAGCCCCGCGGCGCGCACCGCCTGCGGCAGCAGCGACGTCTCCGTGGTGCCGGGCGCGGTGTTCGCCTCCAGGAACACCGGTTCGCCGTCGCGGCGGACGACGAGGTCCACCCGGGACAGGTGCCGCAGCCCCAGCGCCTCGTGCGCGGCGCGGGCCGCATCGGCCACCCGCCGGGCGGTGTCCTCCGGCAACCGTGCGGGGGTGAAGAACTCCGCCGCACCAGCGGTGTAGCGGGCGTCGTAGTCGTAGGTGCCGCCGTCCACCACGACCTCCACGGCGGGCAGCACCCGCAGCTCGCCGCCCACCTCCACGATGGAGACGGCGACCTCCGTGCCGGCCACGAACCGCTGCAGCACCGCCGTGCCGCCGTACGCGAAGCACTCCGCGACCGCGCGCGCCAGGTCGTCCTCCTCGCGCACCACCGTCACGCCCAGCGCCGAACCGCCCCGGGCGGGCTTCACCACCAGCGGCAGCCCGAACCGGCGCGCCGCCGCCGCCAGCACGGCGTGCGCGCCCAGGTCGCGGAACGTGGTGTGCGCCAGCGCCACCTCGCCCGGCACCGCCACGCCCGCCGCGGCCACCACCTGCGCCGCCACCGGCTTGTCCCAGGCCAGTCGGCACGCCGCCGCACCGGAGCCCACGTGCACCAGCCCCACCAGGTCCAGCACGTCGCGCAGCGCACCGTCCTCACCCACCGCGCCGTGCAGCGACGGCCACACCACGTCCGGCGCCTCCTGCTCCAGGCGCGGCAGCAGGTGGGCGTCCGCGTCCAGGACGACGACCTCGCAGCCGCTGCCGCGCAGCGACTGCGCCACCCGGCGCCCCGAGCGCAGCGACACGTCCCGCTCGTGGGAGAGACCACCGGCCAGGACGGCGACCCGGGGGGCGCTCACGCCAGCTCCGGACCGGGCGCCTCGACCGCTCCCCGGTGCGCCGGCGGCGCCGGGACCGGCCCGAACGTCTCCAGGACCTCCAGCTCCTCGCGCACCACCGCACCCAGACGCCGCACGCCCTCCCGGATGCGCTCCGGCGTCGGGAAGCAGTACGACAGGCGCACGTGCCGTCCGCCGCGCCCGTCGGCGTAGAACGCGCTGCCCGGCACGAACGCCACCCGGCCGGTGACCGCCCGCGGCAGCAGCGCCCGCGCGTCCACCCCGTCCGGCAGCGTCACCCACACGTAGAAGCCGCCGCCCGGCCGGGTCCACGACGCCTCCGGCAGGTGGGCGGCGAGCGCGTCCAGGGTGGCGTCGCGGCGCTCGCGGTACAGCTCGCGGAACACCTTCACCTGCCCGCGCCAGTCGCAGGTGCGCAGGTACTCGGTGACGACGGCCTGCCCGAACGTCGTCGGGCACAGCACCGCCGACTCCGAGGCCAGCACGAGCTTCTCCCGCACCGCGGGTGGCGCGATCGCCCAGCCGAGCCGGTAGCCGGGCGCGAACGTCTTCGAGAACGAGCCCAGGTGCACGACGTGCTCGGCGTCCGCCGCGCGCATCGCGGGCAGCGGGTCGCCGTCGAAGCCGAGGAGGGCGTACGGGTCGTCCTCCAGCACGAGCAGCCCGTGCCGCTGCGCGATCGCCAGCACCTCCTCGCGCCGCTCCCGCGACAGCGTCACCCCGGCGGGGTTGTGGTGGTTCGGCACCGTGTACAGCAGCTTCACCCGGCGGCCCGCGGCGCGCAGCCGCACCAGCGCCTCCTCCAGGGCGGCGGGCTGCAGGCCGTCGTCGTCCATCGGCACGTGCTCCACGTGCGCCTGGTAGGAGCGGAAGACGCCCAGGGCGCCCACGTAGCTGGGCGCCTCGGCGAGCACCACGTCGCCGGGGTCGAGGAAGACGCGCGCCACGAGGTCGAGCGCCTGCTGCGACCCGGTGGTGACGACGACGTCGTCGGGGTGCGCGCGGATGCCCTGCGGGCGCACCACCTCGGTGATCTGCTCCCGCATCGCCACCTCGCCCTGCCCGGAGCCGTACTGCAGGGTGGTGGCGCCCCGCTCGGCCACGAGGCGGGCGGAGACCTCGGCGACCGCGTCCAGCGGCAGCGCCGGCAGGTACGGCATCCCGCCGGCCAGCGACACCACCTCCGGGCGGCTGGCCACGGCGAACAGCGCGCGGATCTCCGAGGCGGTCATCGTGCGGGTGCGCTCGGCGTACGAGCCGAGCCAGCGGTCCAGCCGGGTGCCGGTGGCCGCCCGGGCCCCGGCCGCGGCGGCCACGGCGGGCGCGTCCGCGGGGCGGGGGGTGGGCGGTTCGTGGCTCACGGTGGCCTCCTGCGCTCGGGGTCTGCGCGCGCGACGCTCGTCGCACCCCGGCCACCCTGCCACCTAGGATGCCCGGGACGCGCAGGGAAGACGGAGGGGGCTGCTCCGGTGGGTCGTCGCATGGCGCCGTTGATGCTCGACACGGTCGCCGACCTGCCGAAGGCGTCGCGCCGGTGCGTGTTCTGGGAGCTGGACGCCGTGGCCGCCCAGCGCGCCGCGGAGGCCGGGTACCCGGACTTCGAGAAGGAGGTCTGGATCTCCACGGTGCTGCTGGAGTGGGGCCCGTGCGGGCGGCTCGTCTACGTCGACGACCAGGCGGCCGGGTTCGTCGCGTACGCGCCGCCGGCGTACGTCCCGCGGCAGGCGGCGTTCGCCACCTCACCGGTGAGCGCGGACGCGGTGCTGCTGACGACCGGGTGGATCGACCCGGCGTTCCGCGGGCAGGGCCTGGCGCGGATGCTGCTGCAGGGCGCTGCGAAGGACCTCACCCAGCGCGGCGCGAAGGCGGTGGAGGCGTTCGGCGGCACCCACCTGGTGCCGGGCGGCGACGGCAACGACGACTGCGCCCACGACACGTCCGAGCCGTGCGTGCTGCCGGTGCACCTGCTGGAGTCCGTGGGTTTCACCGTGGTGCGCCCGCACCACCGCTACCCGCGGCTGCGGCTGGAGCTGAAGAGCGCCATCAGCTGGCGCGAGGACGTCGAGGCGGCGCTGGAGCGGCTGCTGGGCAGCGTGCGGGTGCCGGTGCTCACCGGGGTCGCGCCCGGCTGAGCCCGCACCCCGCGGCGCTGCACCCCGCGGCGTAGCGCTCACGGCGACAGGTGGAACCAGACCTCCTTGCCGCTGTCCGCGGGCTGCACGCCCCACGCGTCGCTGAGCAGGTCCACCAGGGCCACCCCGCGCCCGGAGGTGGCCTCCGGGGAGGCCTCGCGCGCGACCGGGGGCTCGGGGTTGCCGTCGCTGACCGCCACGGCCATCCCCGGGGTCCCGTCGCAGGTCACGCGCAGGGTGATGGGCGGGCCGCCGTGGGCCACGGCGTTGGCGACGAGCTCGGTGGTCAGCAGCTCCGCCTCGTCGAGGACCCTGGAGTGGTGCGCGGGGCAGTCGTTCTCCTCCAGGAAGCGACGCGCCTGGCGGGCGGACTCCGCGTGCGGGGCGAGGGTCCGCTGGGCGGGCGGTGTGACGTCGCACATCCGTCCATCGTCGTCGACCCCACCCCTGGCGGCACTCCGGGGACGCGGCGGCTGCGGCGGGCCGGGCCCCGGCGCGGCGTTAAGGTCGGTGCCCGGAGGCCCCGTCCCGCGCGGGCCCCGTCCCGCGAGGAGGTCGAGGAGGTCACCGTGAGCACCGTGGCAGCCGGTCCAGCAGCCGGCGGGCCCGCCCGGGCCGACGAGGTGACCCGCGAGGCCGCGCGCCGGCGCACCACCGCGGTCATCAGCCACCCGGACGCCGGCAAGTCGACGCTGACCGAGGCCCTGGCCCTGCACGCCAACGCGGTGCGCACCGCGGGGCACGTGCACGGCAAGGCCGGCCGCGCCGGGGTCGTCAGCGACTGGCAGGGCATGGAGAAGGACCGCGGCATCTCCATCTCCTCCGCCGTGCTGCCGCTGCACCACCGCGGTCACGTCGTCAACGTCGTGGACACCCCCGGGCACGCCGACTTCTCGGAGGACACCTACCGGGCCCTGACCGCCGTCGACGCCGTGATCATGCTGATCGACGCCGCGCGCGGCATGGAGGCGCAGACCCGCAAGCTCTTCGGGGTCTGCCGCCACCGCGGCCTGCCGGTCATCACGGTGGTGAACAAGTGGGACCGGCCCGGCCGCGAGGCGCTGGAGCTGCTCGACGAGGTCGAGGAGGTCACCGGGATGCGCCCCACGCCGGTGACGTGGCCGGTGGGCATCGCCGGCGACTTCCGCGGCCTGCTGGAGCGGCGCACCGGCGAGTACGTGCGCTACACCCGCGCACCCGGCGGCGCGACGCTCGCCGAGGAGGAGCGCCACCCGGCCGCGGCCGCCGCCGAGGTGGAGCCCGACGCCTGGCCGCAGGCGCTGGAGGAGGACGAGCTGCTGCGCGCCACCGGCGCCGACCACGACCAGGACGCCTTCCTCGCCGGGCGCAGCACCCCCGTCTTCTTCACCGCCGCCGTGGCGAACACCGGGGTGCGCCAGGTCCTCGACGCCCTCGTCGACCTGGCCCCCGCCCCGCACGAGCACCCGCTGCGCGACGGGCGCGCCCTGCCGGTCACGGCGGGCTTCACCGCCCAGGTCTTCAAGACGCAGACCGGCATGAACCCCGCCCACCGGGACCGCCTGGCCTTCGCCCGCATCCGCTCCGGCCGCTTCGAGCGGGGCATGAGCGTGCACGACGAGCGCACCGGGCGTCCCCTCGTCCTCAAGCACGTGCAGACCGTCTTCGGCGCTGACCGCAGCACGGTCGACGAGGCGTGGCCCGGCGACGTGATCGGCCTGGTCAACGCCAAGCACGTCCACGTCGGCGACACCCTGCACGAGGGGTCGCCGGTGGCGTTCCCGCCGCTGCCCGTGTTCGCGCCCGAGCGCTTCCGCGTGGTGCGCCCGCAGGACCTGGGCCGCGGCAAGCAGTTCCGGCAGGGCCTGGCCGAGCTGGACGCGGAGGGCGTCGTGCACGTGCTCACCTCCGCGCTGCGCGGGGACGGCGAGCCGGTCCTGGCGGCCGTGGGGGACCTGCAGTTCGACGTCGTGCAGCACCGCATGACGCACGACTTCCACGCCCCGGTCCTCTTCGAGGACCTGCCGTACACGGTGGTGCGCGTCGTGGACGCCGCCGCGGAGCCGCTCGTGCAGGGCTTCCGCGGGGCGGAGCTCGCGCAGCTGCGCGACGGCACCCGGTGGGCGCTGTTCACCGACCGCTGGGTCCTGAGCAGCTTCGTGCGCACCCACCCGGACGCCGAGCTGGTCGAGCTCGTCGCGACGGGCTGAGCGCCGATCGCACGCGACGGGCCCCCGGCACCGTGGTGCCGGGGGCCCGTCGCGTGCGGTGCCGGTCGCGTCAGCCGATGACGTCGGACAGCTCGGCGAGGATGTCCGGCTTCGGCCGGGCGCCCAGGATGCTCTTGACGACCTCGCCGCCGGAGTAGACGTTCATCAGCGGGATGGACGTCACGCCGTACTTCGCGGCGGTGCGCGGGTTCTCGTCGGTGTTGAGCTTCACGATGGTGATCTTGTCGCCGTGTTCGGCGGCGATCTCCTCGAGGACGGGCGCGACGCGGCGGCACGGGCCGCACCACGGCGCCCAGAAGTCCACGAGCACGGGCTTGTCCGAGTTCAGGACCTCGGCCTCGAAGGTGTCGTCGGTGACGGCGGTGGTGGCGCTCACGGGGAGCCTCCTCGTTCTCGCGGGGTGGGGGTCAGCGCTGGCGCGGCTGCGGCCGCTCGACGGTGCCGGCGGACGCCGCGACCGGCACCTCGGTCTCCTCGCGCGGCGGGTCGACGTGCTGCTCGACGTCGCCGCGGGCGGCGAGGTACCGCTCGGCGTCCAGGGCTGCGGAGCAGCCCATGCCGGCGGCGGTGATGGCCTGCATGTAGGTGTGGTCCACGACGTCGCCGGCGGCGAACACGCCCGGCACGTTCGTCTTCGTGCTGCGGCCCTCCACGAGCACGAAGCCGTTCTCGTCGAGGTCGACCTGGCCCTTCACGAGGGCCGTGCGCGGTTCGTGGCCGATGGCGATGAACAGGCCGGTGACCGCCAGCTCGCGCTCGGCGCCGGTGACGGTGTCGCGCAGCGTCAGGCCGCTGACCTTGTCCTCGCCGTGGATCGCGGCGACCTCGGAGTTCCACGCGAAGCGGATCTTGGGGTCCTCGTGGGCGCGGCGGGCCATGATCTTCGAGGCGCGCAGCTCGTCGCGGCGGTGCACGATCGTCACCGACCGGGCGAAGCGGGTCAGGAAGGTGGCCTCCTCGACGGCGGAGTCGCCGCCGCCGACGACCGCGATGTCCTGGTCGCGGAAGAAGAACCCGTCGCAGGTGGCGCACCAGCTGACGCCGTGGCCGGACAGGCGCTTCTCGTCGGGCAGGCCGAGCTCCCGGTACGCGGAGCCCAGGGCGAGGACCACGGCGTGGGTGCGGAACGTCTGCCCGCTGCCGGTGACGACCTCCTTGACCTCGCCGGACAGGCGCACGTCCACGACGTCGTCGGTGACCAGCTCGGCGCCGAACCGCTCCGCCTGGGCGCGCATGTTGTCCATGAGGTCCGGCCCCATGATCCCCTCGGGGAAGCCGGGGAAGTTGTCCACCTCGGTGGTGTTCATCAGGGCGCCGCCGGCGGTGACGGACCCCTCGAAGACCAGGGGCGCCAGCTCGGCGCGCGCGGCGTAGAGGGCGGCCGTGTACCCGGCCGGGCCGGAACCGATGACGATGACGTTGCGGACGTCGTCCACGGAGGGGCTCACCGAGGGACCTGCTTCCTTGGATCCGGGGGGCGACCGGTGCGCCGGTCGCGTGCTGGCCTCAACCGATCGTAGGGCGGGGGTGTTCCCCGGTGCCCGGCGCCCCGGCCGGGTCCCTCAGGGCGAAGCGGGGGCCTGGACGGCGGGCAGCTCGACGCGGTTCAGCGGCTCCTGGCCGGGTGTGCAGTCCAGGGCGACGACGACGACCTCGCCGGCCTCGCCGGCGGTGGGCCGCTCCACGACGAGGGCGGCGGGCTGCGAGCGCCAGGCCGCGATCTGCACGGCCGCGACGGAGGCGGCGTCCACGCCGACGGCGCGGGCGCAGGCCAGGGCCTGCTCGGCCGCGGGGCGCTGGGACTCGTCCGGCGCACCCGTCAGGGGCAGCGCGGAGCTCTTGAGGTTCCGCTCGGCGTCCACGCCGGGCAGCGCGTCGGGGACCTCTTCACCGGGAGCCCCACCGCCGGGAGCCCCACCGCCGGGAGCCTCACCACCGGTGGCCGTGCCGCCGGTGGCCGTGCCGCCGGTGGTCGTGTCGCCGGCCCCGGCGGGCGCCTCCAGCAGGGACGCCCCGGCGGCGGCGACGGCCGCGTCGGCGGCGTAGTCGGCCTCGCTGCGCAGCACGCGCACGTCCGGCGCCTCGGCGGCGGCGCTGTCCGCGGCGGCACCGGCGGACGTGCTGGAGCTCGCACCACCGTCCGGGTCGAGCTGCAGCACCGCGCTCACCCCGACCGCGACCACACCTGCGGCGGCACCGGCCGCGAGGCCACGCCGCCAGCGCACCGGGCGGGAGCGGCGCCCGGCCAGGGACGCGACCCGGGCGCCGGGAGCGTCCCCACCGGCTGCGTCCTGCTCCGCGCGGGCACGGGTCAGGGCGGCGTCGACGCGGGCGGCCACGTCGGCGGGCATCGGGCCGGCCGCACCGGCCGCGGCGCGCAGCAGCTCCCGCACGCGCGCCTCCTGCGGCGGCAGCACCTGCCCGGGCGGCGGCTCCCCGCCGTCCTCCCCGTTCCCCGGCTCGTCCGCCGGCCCGGCGGCCTGCCTCACCCGGCACCTCCTGCGCTCACCCGTCGTGGACCGTGGCTGTGACGCGCGGCGGCCCTCACGGGTTCCCGCCCGGGGTGTCGCCGCGCAGCAGCGCCGCCAGCGCGGTGCGTCCCCGCGAGCAGCGCGACTTCACGGTGCCGACGGCCACGTCGAGGACCTGCGCGGCCTCCGCGACGGGCAGGTCGTACATGTCCACCAGCACCAGCGCGGTGCGCTGCGCCTCCGGCAGCAGGGCCAGGGCGCGCGTGACGTCCAGGTGCGCGTCCACCGAGCCGGTGCGGTCGGCGGCGGCGAGCGCCGCACCGGTGCGCCCGCCGTCGCCGCCCGCACCGGTCTCCTCCTCCAGGGGGCGGGCGGGGCGGGCGGCGCGGCGGCGGGCGCGGTCCAGGCAGGCGTTGACGACGATGCGGTGCAGCCACGTCGTCACCGCGGACTCGCCGCGGAAGCGCCCCGCGGCGCGCAGCGCGGACACCAGGGCGTCCTGGACGGCGTCGGCGGCCTCCTCGCGGTCACCGGTGGTGCGCAGCGCCACCGCCCACAGCCGGTCGCGGTGGCGGCGCACCACCTCCCCGAACGCGTCCGGGTCGCCGGCGACGTGCGCGGCGATCAGCTCCGCGTCGGTGCGAGGGTCCAGCGGCGCCTCGCTCACGGCGCCGCGGGCGTTCCCAGGACCTGCACCTCGCCGACGGAGACGCGGTTCTCCCCGTCGGTGGTGGGCGCCTGCGTGAACCACAGCAGCAGCCACCGGGTGCGCACCGGCTCGGCGGGCGCGAGGGTCTGCGCGCCGCCGGCGGGGGCCTGGGCGAGCACGGTGGAGCCGGCCAGGGGGTCCTCCCCGCCGGTCGCGGCGCGCAGCTCCACGGTCCCGCCCTCGCCGCCGGCGGTCAGCTGCACGGACGCCACGTCCACCTCGGTGCCGAGGTCCAGCAGCAGCCCCACACCGTCCTTGAGCCCACCGAAGTCGGCGGTGTCGTAGCGCTCGCTCTCCCAGGTGGTGGCCGGGTCGCCGTCGGTGACGCGCTCGGGGGCGGTGCCCTCCTCGCCGTCGCCGAGGGGATCCACGGCGCGCACGGCCGCCACCGGCAGCGGGGCGGGTGCGGGCGGCGGGGGCGGGGTGGTGGGGGCGGGCGGTGGCGCGCTGGTCGTGGCGGTGGCGGTGGGGGAGGCGGCGACGGGCGGGGTGGACGGCTCGTCGCCGCCGGGGCTCAGCCCGCGCAGCTGCCACAGCGCCAGCACGAGGCCGAGGAGCACGACGCCGCCGACGAGGGCCAGCACGAACCGGGAGTCCTCCCGCTGCGGGGTGCCGGTGGAGCGGGGCCGGGTGAACGGGACGGGCGGCTCCTCCTCGGGCACCACCTCGTCGCGGTTGGCCAGGCGTCCGCGGACCTCCGCCGTCGCCAGCTCCCCGCGCATGCGGTGCAGCGCGTCGCCGAGGTCGTCCAGGGACCACGGCGCCAGCTGCAGGGCCAGCTCGGCCGGTTCGTGCGGGCCGTCGTCGTGCGGGCCGAACGTGACCGAGCACAGGGTGTCGAGGTCGTTGGGGGCGTCGGGGCGCAGGTCCTTCAGCGGCACCGGCGGGTCCCAGCGGCCGCCCGTGGTGGGCGCCTGGGGCAGGCCGGGGGCGGCGGGGAGGTCGTCCACCCGCGGCCAGTGCCCGCTGAGGCCGGCGTAGGCGAGGGCGACGAGGCCGACGGCGTCGGCGCGGTTGGCCAGGGCCGCCGCGCGGGCGGGGGAGACGGCCGGCGGGTCCTCCTGCAGGGCGGCCTCCACCCCGGTGCCGAGGACCCGCACCACCGCGTCCGGGCCCAGGACGACCGACTCGGGCGTCAGGCGGGTGTGGTGCAGGCCGCGGCGGGCGGCGGCGTCCAGGGCGGTGGCGGCCTCGCCGACGAGCCCGCGCACCGCGGCGGGCGTCAGCGTCCCCTCGCGCAGCAGGTCGCCCATCGACCAGCCCTGCACGGCCTCCTCCACGACGAAGGCGACCGCCCGCCGCTCGCCGGGCGCCGTCTCCAGCAGGTCGGTGCCGGCGTCGAGGACGCGGGGCAGGCGCGGGTCGGTGAGGGTCGCGGCGCGCCGGCCGGCGTCGAGGAACTCCGCGGCGCGCGGGTCCGCGGCGTCGACCGTGCGCACCCGCACCCACCGGTCGAGCGTGGTGTCCCAGCCGACGTGGTCGGTGCTGGCGGAGGTGGGGGGCAGTTCGCGGCGCAGCACGTAGCGGTCCGCGATGGTGCTGCGGCCGGCCGCGTCCAGTGGTCCCTCCCCGTCCCGGGCGCACCGCGCGTGCACCAGCGGGCCCGCTCCGCACGGGCCGGGACCATGCTAGGGCGGCGTCAGGCCCCGGCCGGGCGGACCGCGCCGTACAGCCCCGGCATGGCGACACCGGCCTCGCGCACCACGTCGCCGCTGTGGGGGGCGTGCAGCACCCGGCCACCCCCGAGGTACAGCGCGACGTGGTGGATGCTCGAGGGGGACGGGCCGCTCGCGTAGAACACGAGGTCACCGGGGCGCAGTGCGTCCAGCGGGACCTTCGGCAGTCCCGCGTACTGCTGGCGGGAGGTGCGGGGGATCGCGGTGCCGGTCTGCCGGTAGGCCCACTGCGTCAGCCCGGAGCAGTCGAAGCTGCCGGGGCCGGTGGCGCCCCAGACGTAGGGCAGGCCGAGGCGGGTGCGGGCGGCGGCGATCGCGTCCTGCGCGGTGTCGCCGGTGGTCGCGGTGGTCGTGGCGTCCGCGTCGGCGACGGCGGTGGTGGCCGCACCGCCCCCCGTGCCGCTCCCGGACCCGTCGGCGGCGTCGGCCACCCCGGCGCGCGCGGCGTCGGCCGCGGCGGCGGCCAGGGCCTCGGTGCGGGCGCGCTCCTCCTCGGCGGCCGCGGCGCGCACCACGGCGGCGTCGGTGTCGGCCAGCAGGCGCTCCTGCTCGGCCAGCGCGGCCTCGACGCGCTCGCTCGCCGCGGCCGCGGCGGCCTGCGCGGCGACCTTCGCGGCGCGCACCTCCTCCAGGCGGGCGGCGGCCGCCTCCGCGTCGCGCCCGGCGGCGTCGGCGGCGGTGACCGCGGCCCCGTCGGAGGTGCGGGCGGCACCGGCGGCGAGGGTCGCTGCGGCCGCGCCGTGCAGCGCGGCGGGGGAGCCGGAGGCGAGCGCGCCGGCGACCCGCTCCACGGCGGACAGCCGCCCCGCCGGCCCGGCCGCGTACAGGGCGCGCACCCGGCGGGCGGCGTCGGCGGCGGTGCTGCGCCGGGTCCCGGTGGCGCGGTCGAGGGCGCTCTGGGCGCTCAGCTCGTCGTGGACGGCGCCGCGCACCTCCTCCACGGCGGTGCCGTGCTCCTCGGTGGCGACGGAGGCGTCCAGCCGCAGCGCCTCGACGCGCTCGCGCAGCTCGGCGGCCCGCTCGCGCAGCGCCGCGCTGGACGTGCCGGTGGTGCCCGAGAGGACGGGGTCCGCGACCGCGGCCGGCGCGGCGCACGGCAGCAGCAGCGCGGCACCCAGCAGCACCGCCGCACCCCGGCGCACCCGCCCACCCACACCCCGCGCCGCACCCGTCGCCACGACCGCTGCATCGGCGCCCCGGAGTGCCCGCTGGACCCCCCGGACGGGTGGTGCGTGCCCGCGGCGCCCGCGCATCGGCGACCATCGGGGCGTGAGCACGACACGCCGCCCGGCGCCCGCCGCCCCCTCCGACCCCCCGGCGCGGGACGCGTCGCTGGCCCGTTCCAGCGCCCTCATGGCGTCCGGGACGCTGGTGTCGCGGTTGCTGGGGTTCGTGCGCACCGCGGTGCAGGGCGCGGTCCTCGGCGTCAGCACGCAGGTCGGCGCGCAGACGTTCGACGTGGCGAACAAGGTGCCCAACGTCTTCTACATGCTGCTGGCCGGCGGGGTGCTCAACGCGGTCCTCGTGCCGCAGATCGTGCGGGCGCTGAAGCGCCCCGACGGCGGCGAGGACTACGTCAACCGGCTCGTCACGCTCGCCCTGGCCGTCATGGCGGGCGCCACGGTGCTGCTGACGCTGGCCGCGCCGCTGGTGATGCGCCTGTACGCGCCGTCCTGGCCGGCGGAGTGGACGGCGCTGGCCACGCTCATGGCGTTCTGGTGCCTGCCGCAGGTCTTCTTCTACGGGCTGTACACGGTGCTGGGGCAGGTGCTCAACGCCAAGGGCAGCTTCGGGCCGTACATGTGGGCGCCGGTGATCAACAACGTCGTCGCGATCGCCTCGCTGCTGGTGTTCGCGCTGGTCGCGCCGGGCGCGAAGGAGTGGTCGGCGGAGCGCTTCGACGCCGCCTCGATCGCCGTGCTCGCCGGGGGCGCCACCCTGGGCATCGTCGCGCAGGCGCTGGTCCTGCTGTGGCCGCTGCACCGCTCCGGGTTCCGGTACCGGCCGCGCTGGGGCGTGCGCGGTTCCGGCCTGGGCACGGCCGGCCGCGTCGCCGGCTGGACGTTCGCGGGCGTCGTCGTGGGGCAGCTGGTGTTCGTGCTCACCACGCAGATCGCGACGGACGCCGGCGAGTACCTGACGGTGAACGACCTGCACGCTCCGACCAACGCCACCTACACGCCCGCCTACCTGCTGTTCATGCTGCCGCACTCGCTGGTGGCGGTCTCGCTGGTGACGGCGCTGTTCACCCGGATCAGCTCCTCCGCCGCGCACGGCGACACCGCGGCCGTGCGGCGCGACTTCTCCTCCGGCGCGCGCACCGTCCTGGTCGCCGGGGTGCTCGCCACCGCCGCGCTCGTCGCGCTGGGGCCCTGGATCGGCATCGCCCTGTTCGGCGCGGAGGGCGTCTTCGTCGGCCGGGTGGCCGCCGCGATGGCCCTCGGGCTCGTGCCGTTCAGCGTCACCTACCTGGTGCAGCGCGTCTTCTACGCGTACGAGGACGCCCGCACCCCGTTCACCGTCTCCGCCGTCGTCGCGGCCGTCATGGCCGCCGGGGACCTCGCCTGCTGGCTGCTGCTGCCGCCGCGGTGGACGGTCCTGGGCATCGCGCTGGCGATGAGCCTGTCGAACGTGGTCGGCGTCGTGCTGGGCCTGGTGCTGCTGCGCCGCCGGCTGCGCTCCCTGGACGGCCGCGGCATCGACGGCCACCTCGTGCTGCGCACCCTCGTGCGGGCCTTGATCATCGGTGCGCTCTCCGGCGGCGCCGCGTACGGGGTGGCCGTCCTGCTCGCCCGGCTGGGCGACTCGCGGGTCGTCGCCCTCGCGGTCGTGGTGGTGGGCGGGCTGGTGCTGCTGGGCCTGTTCGTCGCGCTGTGCCGGGCCATGCGGGTGCGCGAGCTGACCGACCTGGTGGCGCCGCTGCTGCGGCGGCTACCCCTGCCCGGTCGGCGCTGAGGGCCGCTCCCGGCGCTCGCCGTCGCCCGCCGCCCCGGGCGGGCCGTGCTCCCCGGCACCGTGCTCGGCGGTGTCCCCGGCGGTGTCCCCGGCGCCGCCCACGTCCGCGTGCGGGACGGCGTCCACGCGCCGCCGCCCGCGCCGCACCGCGCGCACCAGGCCCACCACTAGCAGCGCACCCGCGCCACCGCCCACCAGGCCCGTCAGCCAGCCCTCCAGGTCGGCGCGCACGTTGACGTCCAGCCCCACCGGCTCGCCCAGCGGCAGACCGGAGGGGGTGCGCAGCTGCGCCTCCACCACGACGCTGCCGTTGGCCACCGCCCGCACCGGCACCCCGACGCGCACCTGCCCGCGCGGCGGCACCGTCTGCACCGGCACCTCCGCCAGCTGCACGCGCGGGCTGCGCGGGCGCAGCACCAGCTCCACCCGCACCGGCGCGAACAGCTCGTTGACGATCGTGACGGGCAGCTCGGTGCGGGTGGCGGCGAGGTTCAGCACGCTGCCGGGCACCACGCGCACCGCCCGCAGCAGCGCGGCGGCGTCCTCCTGCAGGCCGGCGCGGGCGACGCGCAGCTCCGGCAGGTGCCCGCGCCACGACGCCGCCAGCAGCATCAGCGCCGAGCGCTGCGCGGCCGCGGTGGCGGGGGCGGCACCGGTCAGCGCCTCGCGCAGCTCCCCGAGGGTGGTCAGCGCGTCCCGCACGGCGACGACGTGCGCGGGCGGCAGCGCAGCCCGCAGCGAAACGGCGTCCGGCTCGGGCGCGGCGGCGCGCTCCACGTCCGGCACGGGCGTGACGAGCAGGTCGGGCAGCGGCTGCCACGACGCCCACCCCGAGGCCTCCACGGCGGCCACGAGCCGCTGCACCACGGCGGGTCGCGGGTCGAAGGAGCGCGCCGCCACGACGAGCAGGCTGCGCGGGTCGCTGGGCCGCTGCAGGGTGATCGTGGCGACCTCCGCGAGGACCCGCTGCACGAGGGCGGCGGCGACCTCGTCCTCGGCGAGGTCCTCCGCCTCCGGGCTCGCCGGGACGGCGGCGCGCTGCAGCAGCTGCGACAGGGCCCGGTCGGCGATCAGCCCGGTCAGGGAGGTCCCCCCCACCTCGACGTCGGCGCGGCCGGTGGGCGCGTACGTCAGCTCGTCCCGCGCGGGCAGGGCCTCGTCGTCGAGGACGACGGCCGTGGCGCCGGCGCGCGCGGCCAGGGTGAGCACCTCGGGCCCGGCGTCCTCGTCCACCGGCCAGGCCACGCCCGTCAGCACCGTCGCGGCGTCCAGGGACGCGGCCACGTCGACGCCCGCGGCGTCCGCCGTCGCCAGCAGCTCGGCGCCGGCGGCGACGGCCGTCAGGGCGGTCAGGTCCGGGTCGCCGTGGGGCAGGGCGACGACGGAGCGCCCCGCCGCGGCCGCGGCCAGCCGCTCGCGCCAGGCGGTCAGCACCGCGACCGTGCGGGCCGGGTCGTCGGTGCCCGGGGGCAGGGCGGCGTCCTGCACGGGGACCTCGAGGGCGGGCGCGGGCGGCGCCTCCCCCTCGACGGCGGTGCCGGCGCCCGGCTCGGGGACGGCGAGCGCCGTGGTGAGGGTGGTGGCGAGCACGGCGGGGTCCACCGCCCAGGAGGTGCGCGGGTCGCCGGAGGCGTCCACCAGCCGGCCCAGCCGCCCGGCGACCTCCTCGGCGAGCCCGTCGGCCTCGCGCACCCGCCCCGCCACCAGCGGCAGCAGCAGCGTCAGCAGCGTGGTGCGCACCCCCGCCGGGGTGGAGACGAGGAAGGTGCGGGCCAGCCCGGCCCGCTCACCGTCGCCGGTGACGACCTCCACGGCGGCGGGGTGTGCGCCCTCGGCGTCGCCGAGCGCGGACGCCTCCAGGGTGAGGAGCACCTCGGCCTCCTCGCCGGGCTCCAGCGTCCCGCCGGCCACGTCCACGGCACCGGAGGTGACGGCGGTGCGCCCCAGGGAGGCGTCGTCGTCGGCGGACTCCCAGCGGTCCAGCGAGGAGCGCGCCACGACGGGGGAGCGCTGGGCGACCAGCCGGGCGCTCAGGCCCTCCAGCGCCTCCTCGCCGTCGTTGCGCACCCGGGCGCGCACCGAGACCAGGGAGCGGGCGGGGTCGTCCGCGGCGTACGTGGTGGGGGTGACCTCCACGACGGCGACGTGCAGCGGCAGGGCGTCGTCCGCGTCCGCGGAGGGGGTCGTGGTGGCGGCCGCGGGCGCGGCGGCGCCGGTGAGCGCGGCCGCGCCCGCCACGCAGGCCAGGACCGCGCGCCGGCCGGGGCCGCGGGGGGCGCCGCCGTTCACGCCAGCTCGCCGAGGCGCGCGGTGGCGGCCTCCACCGCGCGGCGCTCGTTGGGGAACGCCAGGCGCTCGTCGAGCTCGCGGAACGGCACCCACGCCACGTCCACGGCCTCCGCGTCGGGGTCGTTCTCCACGGTCAGGTGACCCCCGACGGCCTTGAGCAGGAACAGGTGCACGGTCTTGTGGATGCGCCGGCCGTCCGCGGAGAACCAGTAGTCGATGCTGCCGAGGGGTTCCACGACGTCGCCGCGGATGCCGGTCTCCTCCTCGATCTCGCGCACCGCGGCCTCCTCGAGGGTCTCGGTGCCCTCCGGGTGGCCCTTGGGCAGGCACCACTCCAGGCGTCCGGCGCGGTTGAGGCGGCAGATGACGGCGGCGCGCGGCTCACCGGTGCTGACGTCGACGACGAGCCCGCCGGAGGAGGTCTCCTGCACGGTGGGCAGCCGGCGGCGCGGCTCCCGGGCAGGTCTGACCATCGCGTCACTGTATCCAGCGCACCGCGCGGCTCTGGCACCCTTGGACCCCGTGCTCCCTCCCGCTGGACCCGCAGGACCCGACGCCGCCCTGGAGCGCGCGCTGGACGAGGCGCGCGAGCGCGCGGTGCGCGCCCTGGAGCCGGTGATGCCGGTGCTGGTGGACCTCGGCCGCCGCTTCGAGGCCGCCGGTCACGAGCTGTCCCTGGTGGGCGGCCCGGTGCGCGACGCGTTCCTGGGCCGGCGCTCGGCCGACCTGGACTTCACTACGGACGCCCGACCCGACGACACGGTGGCGATCCTCAAGCGCTGGGGCGACGCGCACTGGGAGGTGGGCCGCGACTTCGGCACGATCGGCGCGCGCAAGCGCTCCGGCGGCGTGGACGTCGTGGTGGAGGTGACGACGTACCGCTCGGAGAGCTACGACCCCGCCTCCCGCAAGCCGGAGGTGTCCTACGGCGACGACCTCGTGGGCGACCTGTCGCGGCGCGACTTCACGGTCAACGCGATGGCGCTGCGGCTGCCGTCGCTGGACTTCGCGGACCCGCACGACGGGCTGACGGACCTGGCGGCGGGTGTGCTGCGCACCCCGGTCACGGCCGAGCAGTCCTTCTCCGACGACCCGCTGCGGATGATGCGGGCGGCGCGCTTCGCCGCGCAGCTGCGGCTGCGGGTGGCGCCGGACGTGCTGGAGGCGATGACGGCGATGTCCGGGCGCATCACCATCGTCTCCGCGGAGCGGGTGCGCACGGAGCTGGAGAAGCTGCTGCTGGCGGTGGACCCGGTGGCGGGGCTGCGGCTGCTGGTGGACACGGGCCTGGCGGAGCACGTGCTGCCGGAGCTGCCGGCGCTGAAGCTGGAGATCGACGAGCACCACCGCCACAAGGACGTGTACGAGCACTCGCTGACGGTGCTGCAGCAGGCGATCGACCGCGAGGACGGCCCGGACGGGGAGGTGCCGGGCCCGGACCTGCTGCTGCGCCTGGCGGCGCTGCTGCACGACGTCGGCAAGCCCCGCACGCGCCGGTTCGAGGAGGGCGGCGGGGTGAGCTTCCACCACCACGAGGTGGTGGGCGCGAAGATGGTGGCGAAGCGGCTGAAGGCGCTGCGCTTCGACAACGACACCGTGAAGGCGGTGGCGCGGCTGACGGAGCTGCACCTGCGCTTCCACGGCTACGGCGACGGGGAGTGGACGGACTCGGCGGTGCGCCGCTACGTCACCGACGCCGGGCCGCTGCTGGCGCGCCTGCACAAGCTGACCCGCAGCGACTGCACGACCCGCAACCAGCGCAAGGCGAACCGGCTGGCCGCCGCGTACGACGACCTGGAGGCGCGCATCGCCCGGTTGCGCGAGCAGGAGGAGCTGGACGCGGTCCGGCCCGACCTGGACGGCACGGCGATCATGGAGCTGCTGGGGATCGGTCCCTCGCGCACGGTGGGGCGGGCGTACCAGCACCTGCTGGGCCTGCGGATGGAGCGCGGCCCGCTGGGCGAGGAGGCGGCCCGCGAGGAGCTGCTGGCCTGGTGGGCGCAGCAGCCGGAGTCCCAGCAGCCCGGGTCCCAGCAGCCCGGGTCCCAGCAGCCCGGGTCCTGACCCCCCTCCGGCCCCTCCCCGCGGTGATCAAGGAAGTTGCAACTTCCTTGATCACCGCGGGGAGGGGCCGGAGGGGGGTCAGGACCCGGGCTGCTGGGACCCGGGCTGCTGGGACCCGGGCTGCTGGGACTCCGGCTGCTGCGCCCACCAGGCCAGCAGCTCCTCGCGGGCCGCCTCCTCGCCCAGCGGGCCGCGCTCCATCCGCAGGCCCAG
>NZ_JBBBEM010000091.1:0-4779 GCF_037154035.1 Kineococcus sp. G2
GAGGAGGGGGAGGGGTCAGGCGGCGAAGACCCGCACCCGGTTCTTGCCGGCGCCCTTCGCCGCGTACATGGCGACGTCGGCGTGCTGCACCACCTGCTCGGCGTCCTCCCCGGGGCGGCGGTGCGCCACCCCCACGCTGGCGCCGACGCGCACCGGCCCGCCCGGCACGGCCACCGGCAGCACCGCGGACTCCACGAGCCGCCCGGCCAGGTCGGTGACGGCCGTGCCGGTCAGGCCCCGCACGAGCACCGCGAACTCGTCGCCGCCCAGGCGCGCGCACAGGTCCTCCTCGCGCACCACCTGGCGCAGGCGGTGCGCCACCTGGCGCAGCAGCTCGTCCCCGGCGGCGTGGCCGTGCCGGTCGTTGACGACCTTGAAGTCGTCCAGGTCGACGAACGCGACGCTGAACCGGGCCGCGGGGTCGGCCGCCGCCCGCTCCAGCGCCTCGGTGAAGGCGGCGCGGTTGGCGAGGCCGGTGAGGGCGTCGGTGCGGGCCTGCTCGGCCAGGGCGCGGTGCGCGTCGCTGTTGCGCAGCGCCAGCGACGACTGCGTCAGGATCGAGCGCAGCGCGGGGACGCCCTCGGCGGCCACGCGGTCGGGAGCGCCGACCAGCACCCAGCCGCCGTCGAGGGCGGGGTGCGGGATCGCCACCCAGCGGCCGGTGCCGCCGGTGGTGAGGGCGTCCAGGCAGGGGGCCTGGAGCGGCTCCGGCTCCCCGTCGGCCGGGCCGGCCGGCAGGCGCACCCCGGTCAGCACCTCGGGCAGCGGCCCGCGCCAGGCGCCGGCGGCGTGCAGGGGCTGGATGCCGGTGGGGCCGTCGACGACGAGGACGCTGGCCAGGCCGGGCGTCGCCGCGCACACGGCCTCCGCGGCGCGGACGGCCGTGGCGACGACCTCGTCGTGCTCGAGGGTGCCGAGCAGCTCCTGCCCGAACTCCGCCATCGCCGCGCTGCGCCGCTGCGCCTGCTCGCGGGCGAACAGGGCGTTCGAGAGGTGACGCGCCCCGGCCATCGTCGCGTACATCAACGGCACGCACCCGAGGAGCTCGACGCCCCGGCTGGGACCGTCGTGGCCGGGGACGACGTCCCACAGCGCGAGGCCGCCGACCATGCCGGCGACCAGGAGGGTGCAGTGCAGCACCGCCCGCCGGGTGGTGCCGTAGACGGCGCGGAACCACAGGCCGGGGAAGGCGATGCCGAGGACCATCGTGGGCGGTGCGGTGAGGGCCACGGCGGCACCGACGAGGACCGCCTCGGCGAGGTCGGTGCCGAGCACCGCGCGGCGGGTGGCGTAGCGGTGCGCCCACACCAGCGCCAGCAGGCCGGTGGTCACCGCGGCCAGCAGCGCGGTGACCGGCTCGGCGCGGCGCGCGCTGGCCGGGAAGGTCAGCGCCGCGGACAGCAGCGCGAGCAGGAAGAACAGCCGGCGCGTCTCCTCCACGAGCGCCGCCGGCCTGGACCACCACCGCGCGCGCCGCCGGTCCGCTCCAGCCGCCATCGTCCCCCCACCTCACCGGGCGGGGCCGTGCCGGCCCGTCCGCTCACCGCGGGTCACCGGCCGCGCCGGTGGACGTCCCCGCGCTGTGGTCATCGGCCGGCCGGGGTGCTCACCGCAGCACCCGTCAGGGTGAGAGCGCGCTCAACCACCGCCCGCGCCCGGGCGGGGTGCCGTCCTCGCGCCGGGGCGGGGGTGTGCCTGCCGGCGATCCGTGCGAGCGTGGGAGCGCTGGAACACCGGAGCACCGGAGCCGTCGGGAGGACGCCGTGGTCGTCGCCACGCTCATCGTCACCGCCGTGGTCGTCGTCGGCCTGATCACCGTCCTGCTCGTGCGCGACCGTGGGCGTGACCGGTCCGCCCCGCGCCCGCCCGAGCGCGACTCGTACGAGCAGGCCCTCTCGACCGGGGTGCCCGGCTACCACCACGAGCAGGGCGGCGCGGGCGGCCACTGACCGCGCCGCGCGTCCACGCGCCGCCACCACCCGGCTTCACCGGGTGGTGGCGGACGGGCGCGATCGTGCTGTCCGTGGTGGTGCTCACCGCGGTGCTGCGCCGGGCGCTGGAGCGACGCGGCCGGGACGAGCGGTGAGCTGCCGCCCGGGCGGGCCGTGCTCGCCCGGGCTCGTCACCGCGTGCGCCGTCGCCGCTCCCAGCGCTGGTCGACGACGTGGACGACGATCATCAGCGCAGTGGCGGTGGCACCCGTCACGACGGACCTGGCGACGGTGCTGTCGTACAGGAAGTGGCGCAGCAGGCCCAGCACGACGCCGGTGGCCAGAGCGGCGACGACCATGCGGGTCGAGGCCCGTCGTGTCGAGGCGGCGCGGTCCACGTCGGTGCGGGTCACCGCTCCAGGATGGCCCGGTCCGCACGGGTCTGTCCTCCCGCCGGCCCCGTCAGTGGCCGGCGGCGACGGCGGGCCCGCCCTCACCCGCGAGCTGCCAGGGCCGCACGAGCAGCACCAGCACGGCGGTGCCGAGCGTCAGGGCGGCCAGGATCACGACGCCCATGGCCCGCGCGTCGTTGCCGAGCACGCCCACCAGGGGGGAGACCAGCGCGCCGACACCGAACTGGACGGCTCCCAGCAGCGCGGCGGCCGCACCGGCGGCCTCACCGTGCCGGGACAGGGCCAGCGCCGGGGCGTTCGGCAGGGCCAGGCCGGCGCAGAACAGCACCGCCCACAGCGGTGCCACCACCCCGGCCAGGCCACCGGTGCCCGTGGCGGACAGCACCAGCAGCACCGCGCCGGCGAGCAGGCCGACGACGGTGCCGGCGAGGAGCACCTGGGAGGGGGCGAAGCGGCGCAGCACCAGCGGGTTGAGCTGGGTGGCCGCGATCAGCCAGAAGGCGCCGGCGCCGAAGAGGAGCCCGAACTGCTGCTGGTCCAGACCGAACTGCCCCTGGTACACGAACGAGGCGCCGGCCACGTAGCTGAACAGGGAGGCCATGGTCAGCCCGGCCACCAGGACCAGGCCGAGGTAGGTGCGGTCGCGCAGCAGGGCGCGGTAGGTCCGCACGGTGGCGCCCAGGCGCAGGGGGCGGCGCCTCCCGGGCGGCAGGGTCTCGCGCAGCGCGCGCGAGCCGACCGCCAGCAGGACGAGCCCGTAGAGGCCGAGCAGGACGAAGATCCCGCGCCAGGAGGTGAAGCGCAGCACCTCACCGCCGATGGTCGGGGCGAGCACGGGGGCGGCGCCCATCACCAGGAACAACCGGGACAGCATGGTGGCCGCTGCGCGCCCGTCGAACAGGTCGCGCACGATCGCCAGGGCGATGACGGCGCCGGCCGCCGTGCCCACGCCCTGCAGCACGCGCAGCACGCCGAGGACGGCGATGTTCGGTGCCAGCAGCACCAGCAGCGAGGCGAGCACGTGCAGGGCGGTCCCGGCCAGCAGGGGCCGCCGCCGGCCCAGGGCGTCGGAGAGCGGACCGATCACGAGCTGACCCAGGGCCAGGCCGACCAGGGTGCCGGTCAGGGTCAGCTGCACCGCGGCCTCGGTCGTCTCGAGCTGCGTGACGATCGTGGGCAGGGCCGGCAGGTACATGTCGATGGTCAGCGGCCCGACGGCGACGAAGGCCCCGAGCACCAGGGCGGTGCGCCCCGTGCTCGGGGCGGACGGCTGGGCGGGGCTGCTCTCGCCGCTGGCGGGCGGGAGGTCCGTGCGCGAGGTCATGTGCGGTCTTCCGTCGCGGGGCTGGGGTCAGCCGGGCAGAGGAAGCCCGTGGCTCCCCGTCCACGCGGCGAGGACGACAACCGGCGGGCGACACGGTTCCATTCCCGTCCGCCACCGGCGGCCCCGGACGTCGCACCCGCCCCGTGCGGCCGGCGAGCAGCGGTGCTCCCGGCTCCGTCGGCCAGGGGACGGGACCGCACCGGCAGGGCCGCAGCCGGAGACCACCGCACACCCGCCCTCCGGGGTGCCCGCGGGACGCGGCCGGCACCCGATCGCCGTCGTGGGGGTTGTCGACAACGTCGTCCCGTGCCGCAGAAGCGACCGTTCTCGAGACGGCCGATCGCGCCCGCCTGCGGCACGACCGCTCACGGGGGTTGGAGGGGTCCCGACCGATCCAGGACGGGGCGGTGCGTGACCGGTCGGTCCCGCGTCGTCCTACCCCTCGAGGATCGGTGCCTTCGCCTCCTGCGGTTTCGACGGGTCGGCGGGTCGGTGCCGCACCGCGATGACGACGAGGGCGAGGGCGACGGGGACGGCCGCCAGCAGGGGGAGGGTGTCCACGCCGGCGCGGGTGATGACCTGCCCGCCGACGAAGGCGCCGAGGGCGATGCCCGCGTTGCTGGCGGCGTTGACGACCGCCGCGCTGGTGTCGGGTGAGGTGCGCCAGGCGCGGACCGCGGCGCTCATGAAGAAGCCCGGCATGCCGGCGTAGGCCGCACCCCACAGCGGCAGCACGAGCACCGTCGCCCACGTGCGGCCGGTGACGGCGGCCAGCAGCACCAGGGCCAGCAGCAGCACCGCGGTGAAGCCGGTGAGCCCCGCGCGGGGGCGGTGGTCCGCGAGGCGGCCGGCGCCCCAGATCCCCAGCAGACCGGCGGCGCCGTACAGGAGCAGCGCCGGGCCGATGCCGGCCCGGGTCAGGCCGGCGTCCAGCAGGAGCGGGGAGACGTAGGTGTACAGGGTGGAGTGGCCCAGCATGATCAGCAGGACGAATCCCGCGATCACACCGAGCCCGGCGCGGGCCCGGTACCGCCGCTGCCCCACGGGCCCGGCGCCTTCGCGCCGGGTGGGTGTGGGTGGAGCGGGCAGCACCGGCAGGACGAGGGGGGTG
>NZ_JBBBEM010000092.1:0-255 GCF_037154035.1 Kineococcus sp. G2
TCAGCAGGACGAATCCCGCGATCACACCGAGCCCGGCGCGGGCCCGGTACCGCCGCTGCCCCACGGGCCCGGCGCCTTCGCGCCGGGTGGGTGTGGGTGGAGCGGGCAGCACCGGCAGGACGAGGGGGGTGGCCAGCACCAGCAGGACCGCTGCGACGGCGAGGGCGGTGAAGGCGGTGCGCCAGCCCAGCAGGCTGCCCAGCCAGGTGCCCAGGGGCACGCCCAGGACGAAGGCGGCGGTGCCGCCGGCGAGGA
>NZ_JBBBEM010000093.1:0-99779 GCF_037154035.1 Kineococcus sp. G2
GACAGCATGGCCCATCAGCACCGACATCTGAAACAGTCACTCAGACGTCCCGGCTCTTCAGGGACAGCGCCCCCAGGCCCAGCAGGACCACGACCCAGGCGGCGAAGACGCCCAGTCCGGGCACCACGTCCAGGTACTGCGGCTGCTCGGTGACCGCGGTGGCGTTCATCACGGCGTTGTTGAACCAGTACTCGCGGATCGTGTCGCCGCCCCAGGACTCCGGGACCAGCATGAGCAGCAGCGGCACCACGAAGATCGCGGCCAGCACGGTGGAGATGGCGCCGGCGGTGTTGCGCAGCAGCGCGCCGACGCCGAGGCCCGCCAGCGCCACGCCCACGAGCATGGCGACGTTGCCGGCGAGGGCCCGCACCACCCCGTCGTCGCCCAGGGAGGCGCCCACGCCCTCCCGGTCCAGGAGGGCCTGGCCGGCGAGGAAGGCGAGGAGCACGGCGACGGCGGACAGCACCGCGACGGACACCGCCAGGACGAGCGCCTTGGCGGCGAAGGCGCCCAGCCGGCCGGGGGCGGTCACGAAGGTCGTGCGGATCATCCCGGTGGAGAACTCCCCGGCGATGACGATGACGCCGACGGCGGCGACGATCAGGGTGGCCAGCTGGGCGCCCTGGAGGCTGATCGCGGTGGCGTCGACGCCCTGCGCGGCCATCTGCGGACCGATCTCCGGGTTCGCCAGGGTGCTGGCGGTGCCCCAGGAGATCAGCACGCCCAGGCCGACGATCGCGACCGCGGCGGCCACCACGGTCACCACGACGGAGCGCACGCTCCAGAACTTGATCCACTCGGACCTCACCAGCCCGCCGAAGCTCACCCGGTAGGGGGTGCCGGCGTACTGGGGGAAGCCCTCGACCTCGGTCGTCGCGCTCACCGCGACACCTCCTCACGGGCGGGGCGGGCGTCGACGCCGGGCGCCGACGGGACCGCGGTGGACGGGGCGGGGGCGGCGGCCGGCGGCGCTCCCGCGCCGCCGGCGTGGGCCTGGTACTCGACCGCGCCGGCGGTCAGCTCCATGAACGCCTCCTCCAGGGAGGCCTTGACGGTGGTCAGCTCGTGCAGGGCGATGCCGCGGGCGGCCGCCGCGTCGCCGATGCGCTCGGCGGTCAGCTCGCGCACGTCGAAGGAGCCGTCGCCGATCGGGCGCAGCGTGCCGCCTGCCGCGCGCACCAGCTCGGTGAGCTCGGCCACCTGCGGGGTGCGCACGACCACGCCGCGCGGCTGCACCCGGTCCACGAAGGACTGCACGCTCTCGTCGGCGATGAGCCGGCCGCGGCCGATGACGACGAGGTGCTGCGCGGTCAGCGCCATCTCGCTCATCAGGTGCGAGGAGACGAAGACCGCGCGCCCCTCGGCGGCGAGGTCCTTCATGAGGTTGCGGATCCACAGGATGCCGTCGGGGTCCAGGCCGTTGACGGGCTCGTCGAACATGACGGTGGCCGGGTCGCCCAGCAGCGCGGAGGCGATGCCGAGGCGCTGCCCCATGCCGAGGGAGAAGCCACCGGCGCGCTTGCCGGCCACCTCCCCCAGGCCCACCAGGTCGATGACCTCCTCCACGCGGCGGCGCGGGACGCCGGCGGTGGCGGCCATGGCCTGCAGGTGCTTGCGGGCCGAGCGGCCGGTGTGGACGGCCTTGGCGTCCAGCAGCGCCCCGACCGCGGAGAGCGGGGCGTGGTGCTGCGCGAACGGCTTGCCGTCGACGAGGACGTGGCCGGCGGTGGGCCGGTCGAGGCCGACGACCATCCGCATGGTGGTGGACTTGCCGGAACCGTTGGGGCCGAGGAAGCCCGTGACGATGCCGGGCCGGACGGTGAAGCTCAGGTCGTGCACGGCCACCTTCTTGCCGTACACCTTGCGCAGGCCGACAGCTTCGATCATGAGCTGGCCCTTCCTCCTCGCGTCGGGTACGAGCAGGAGCCTGCCGGTGCGGGCGGCGGCGGGGCATCCCCCGACCGGCTGCGGGGGCATCCGGCGCAGGGTGCACCCGCACGACGACGGCCGCGCCCGCCGGTGAGGGCGGACGCGGCCGTGGTCGTCCGGGCGGCGCCCCCGGGGGCGCCGGTCGGCGCCCCGCGCGGGACGGGGCGCCGACCGGCTCAGCTGCCGGCGTGGGCGTCGTCGTAGGCCTGCACGACCTCGGCGGAGATGCGGCCGCGGTCGGAGACGGTGTAGCCGTTCTCCTTGGCCCAGGTGCGCACGGCGCCGGTGTCGCGCGACGGCTGCGACCCGGAGCCCGAGCGGGATCCGCCGCGCTCGCGCTGGGCGGAGCGGCGCGAGCCGCCGCCGGAGCGGCCGCTGACCTTGCGGGCGTGGCCCACCCACGTCGCCAGCGCCTCGCGCAGGGCGCCGGCGTGCTCCTCGGAGAGGTCGATCTCGTAGTCCACGCCGTCGAGCGAGAAGGACACCGTCTCCGCGGCGTCACCGCCGTCGATGTCGTCGACGAGCAGCACCTGGACCCTTTGAGCCATCGCGGAGCACCCTTTCGGGATCGAATCCTCAGCGCCTCGCAGGAATGCGGCCGCCTGCGGCAGTCTGGCGCATTTCCGGGATTCCTGTCAAAAAGGCGGGAAGGAGACCGGCGAGCGCGGCGGGCTTCCGGGGAACGGTGCGCGCAGAAGGGGCGCGGAGAAGCGGTGTCAGGAAGCGCCGCCCTGACGGGCGGCCTTTTCCCGGGCGCGCTCCTCGCGCGCCCGGGTGGCCGCGGCCCGTTCCCGGCGATCGGCGTGCAGGATCGAGCGCATCAGCAGCACGAAGAGCACGAGCAGGCCGGCGGGCGGCAGCAGCGCGACGAGGGCGTCCACCGCTCAAGGGTACGTCCGCCGCGCCGCCGCCCCGTCCGGGCTCAGCGCGGCTTGACCAGCGGGAAGGTGATGGTCTCGCGGATGCCCAGGCCCGTCAGGGCCATGAGCAGGCGGTCGATGCCCATCCCCATGCCGCCCGTGGGCGGCATCCCGTGCTCCTGGGCGCGCAGGAAGTCCTCGTCGATGCGCATGGCCTCGTCGTCACCGAGGGCCCCCAGGCGCGCCTGCTCGGTGAACCGCTGCCGCTGCACCACCGGGTCGACCAGCTCGGAGTAGCCGGTGGCCAGTTCGAAACCGCGCACGTACAGGTCCCACTTCTCCACCACGCCCGCCGTCTCGCGGTGCGCGCGCACCAGCGGGGACGTTTCCACCGGGAAGTCCCGGACGAACGTCGGGGATTGGAGGGAATCCGCCACGCGGTGCTCCCACAACTCCTCGACGAGCTTTCCGTGGGTCCACCGGACGGTGTCCACGGAAATCCCGAGGCGCTCGGCGACGGCGATGAGGTGCTCGCGGGACGTCTCCGGGGTGATCTCCTCGCCCAGCGAGGCCGACAGCGACGGGTACATCGACAGGGAGGTCCACTCCCCGCCCAGGTCGTACTCGGAGCCGTCGGCCAGGGTGACGACCTGCGTGCCGAACGCCTCCTGCGCGGCGGTCTGCACGAGGGTGCGCGTCAGCTCCCCGATGGAGTCGTAGTCCCCCCACGCCTGGTACGCCTCGAGCATCGCGAACTCCGGCGAGTGGGTGGAGTCGGCGCCCTCGTTGCGGAAGTTGCGGTTGATCTCGAACACGCGCTCGATGCCGCCGACGACGCACCGCTTGAGGAACAGCTCCGGGGCGATGCGCAGGTACAGGTCCGTGTCGAACGCGTTCGAGCGCGTCACGAACGGGCGGGCGCTGGCACCGCCGTGCAGGGTCTGCAGCATCGGCGTCTCCACCTCGAGGAACCCGCGGTCCTCCAGGGTGCGGCGCAGCGAGCGCACCACCGCCGAGCGGGCGCGCACGTTCTCCCTGGCCTGCTCGCGCACGATGAGGTCCACGTACCGCTGACGGACCCGCGCCTCCTCGGACAGCTCCTTGTGCAGCACCGGCAGCGGTCGCAGCGCCTTGGCGGCCATCGCCCAGGAGTCCGCCATCACCGACAGCTCCCCGCGCTTGGAGGAGATCACCCGGCCGCGCACGAACACCACGTCGCCCAGGTCCACGTCGGACTTCCAGCCCGCGAGCGCGTCCTCGCCGACGCCGTCGCGGGACAGCATCGCCTGCAGGCGGGTGCCGTCCCCCTCCTGCAGGGTGGCGAACACGAGCTTGCCGGTGCCGCGCAGGAACACCACGCGACCGGTGACGCCGACGACGTCGTCGGTCTCCTCACCGGGCTGCAGGTGCGCCCAGCTCTCGCGCACCTGCGCCAGGGAGTGCGTGCGGGGCACGCCCACCGGGTACGCCTCGCCACCGGAGGCGAGGATGCGGTCGCGCTTCTCGCGGCGGACCCGCACCTGCTCGGGCAGGTCCTCGAACTCCTCGTCGGCCCCCGCGTCCACCGGTCCACCCTGCTGATCGCTCACCCGGCAAGGCTAGCCGCGCGCGGGGCCACCCCGGACCGGACAGTGGCGCTGCAGCGCGACGGCGCCGCGCCGCGCCGGGAGCTGTGGCACGCCGTGGAACTCGGAGGGCCTGCAGCACGGCTGTCCACCTGTGGACGGCGCGGCGGCCTCGCGGACGGAACGGTCCACCCTGCGGGACGTGGACGTGCTGCAAGCGCTGGAACGGCTGGGGGGCGCGGGGCGCACCGGGGAACTCACGCACGTCTCACGTCGTGCCCTGCTGCGGGCGGTGGAACGCGGTGAGGTGCTGCGGCCGGCGCGCGGGGTGTTCGCCCTGCCCCGCTGCGAACGGCACCACCTCGCCGCCGTCCTGGTGGACGGCGCCCTGACGTGCGCCTCGGCGGCCCGTGCGCACGGGCTGGAACTGCTGGAGCCGCCCGGGACGCCTCACATCCGGTGCGCGCGGGGCAGCCGCCTGACGCACCCGCGCGTGGTGGTGCACCGGCGAGGGCGGCCCGCGGGCGTGCGCGTCGTGGACGTGCTGACCGCGGTCCTGGACTGCGCCCGGTGCCTCCCGCTGCCGGAGGCCGTGGCCGTGTGCGACAGCGCGCTGCGCCGGGGGCTCCTCGACGCCGACGACCTGGCCGCAGCCGTCGGGCACCTGCACGGCACGGACCCGCGAGTGCGCCTGGTGGCGCACGCCGACGCGCGCGCCGACTCCCTGCTGGAGTCGGTCGTCCGCGTGGAGCTGCGCGAGCGCGGGTTGCTCGTGGAGGTGCAGGTCACGCACGACGACGTCGGGCGCGTCGACCTCCTCGTCGGCGGCTGGCTCGTCGTGGAGCTCGACGGGTACGCCTTCCACGCGGCCCGGTCGGCGTTCCGCCTGGACCGGCGGCGCGGGGTCGAACTGGCCCGACAGGGCCGGGTGGTACTCCGGTTCACCTACGAGGACGTGCTGCGCCGGCGGGAGTGGCTGATCGACGCCGTGGTGGACGTCCTCGCAGCGGGGCGGCCGCCCTTCGCCGCGTGAGCGGACAGCGGTGCTGCAGGGGTGGCGGGACACGCCGCCGGTCGGTGGCCGGGGACGGGGCGTCTCGTGCGCCCCTGCAGCACCGCTGTCCGCTCAGCCCTCGCCGCGGCCGACGACGAGGGGGACGTTGTCGATGAGGCGGGTGGAGCCGACCCGCGCGGCCACGGCGAGCAGCGCCTCGCCGCGGTGGTGCTCGGGCACGTCCGCCAGGTCGTGCGGGTCCACCAACGCCAGGTAGTCCACGCGGGCGGCGGGTTCGGCGACGAGGACGTCGCGGGCGGCGCGGCGCACCGCGCTGGGCCCCTCGGCGGCGGCGGCCTCCCCCGCGGCCAGGGCTCGCCGCAGCACGAGCGCGACCTCCCGGTCGCAGGGGGTCAGGTAGCGGTTCCGGCTGGACATCGCCAGGCCGTCGGGTTCGCGGACGGTGGGCACGGCGACCACCTCCACCCCCAGGTCGAGGTCGCGCACCATGCGGCGCACCAGCAGCAGCTGCTGGGCGTCCTTCTGCCCGAACAGCGCCAGGTCCGGGCGCGTCAGGTGCATCAGCTTGGCGACGACGGTGAGGACGCCGTCGAAGTGGCCGGGGCGGCTGGCACCCTCCAGCACGGAGCCGAGCGGCCCGGCGCTGACCCGCACCCCGGGTTCGCCGTCGGGGTAGACGACGTCCGGGGTGGGGGCGAACACCAGGTCCGCGCCGTGCGCGGCGGCCAGTTCCAGGTCCGCGTCGAGGGTGCGCGGGTAGCGGGCCAGGTCCTCCCCCGCCCCGAACTGCAGCGGGTTCAGGAAGATCGTCACCACGACGGAGGCGGCGCGGGCTCGGGCCCGCTCGATCAGCCGCGCGTGCCCGGCGTGCAGCGCACCCATCGTCATGACGACCGCGACGGGCCCCTCCAGCTGCGAACGGGCGGCGCTCAGCTCCGCCCGGGTGCGCGCGACGAGAAGTTCACCCACGGTCCTGCTGCTCCTCACCTCGCCGGGCGCTGCCCGCCCGGGACTCCTCGAGAGCCTCCCGCGCCGCGCCGGCCACCCGGTCCGCGACCGGCGCGGGCAGGCGCCCGGCGGCGGCGGCGCGGTCGGCGGCGACGAGGGCGAGCTGCGCGTACGTGTCGGCGGTGCCCCGGCCGGCGCGTTCGGCGAGCACCCGCAGGTGCGCGGCGACGGTGCCGGCGTCCCCGCGCGCGACGGGCCCGGTCAGGGCCGCGTCCCCGGCGTCCAGCGCGTTGTCGAGGGCCGCGGACAGCAGCGGGCGCAGCACGTCGGGCGCGGCGTCGCCGACGGCCTCGCGGGCGGCGGCCAGCGCCTGCGCGACGAGGGTGACGAGGTGGTTCGCGCCGTGCGCGAGGGCCGCGTGGTAGACGGGCCGGTCCTCCTCCGCGACGGGCACGGGGACGGCGCCCCACTCGCGCACGAGGGCGTCGGCGATCGGCAGCAGCAGCGGCGGCACGGTGACGGCGACGACGGCGCCGCGCAGGCGGCCCAGGTCCAGCGAGGTGCCGGTGAAGGTCATCGCCGGGTGCAGGGCGGCGGGCATCGCGCCGGCGGCGGTCAGCGGTTCCAGGACCGCGGTGCCGTGCAGGCCGCACGTGTGGGCGACGAGCTGCCCCGGCCGGGCGCGGGGCGCGAGGTCCGCGACCAGCGGGGCGAGGACGTCGTCGGGCACGGCGAGGACGACGAGGTCGGCGGTGAACGCCTCCGCCGGCTCGATCCACGGCACCCCGGGCAGCAGCGCCTCGACGCGCTCGGCGGCGGTGCGGGTCCGGGCGGCGATCCCGGTGACGCGGTGCCCGGCGGCGCGCAGCGCGGCGCCGAGCACCGGGCCGACGCGGCCGGCGCCGACGACGGCGACGTCCAGGCGCCCGGCGGAGTTCACCGCGGAACCCTAACGCGGCGAGGGTCCCGGAACGCCGACAGCCCGCGGTGATCAAGGAAGAGCCACAGCGCCGTTCCCGCGAACCACTCGGTTCGCGGACGGGGCGCCGTGGCTCATTCCTTGATCACCGCGGGCTGCGGCTGCGCCTGCCTCAGTCGGCGAGGATCGCCGCCTGCTCGGCGCGCAGGGCGTCGATGAGGCGACCCTCGGGCAGGACGACGTCGTCGTAGGTGAGGACCTCGTCCTTCTTCACGTCGCGCTTGAGGACGCAGCCCTCGGCGACGCCCATCGGCAGCAGGTTCTGCGCCTTCGTGACGTCGTAGCGCTCGGCCACGCCGAAGGTGTCGTACCCGCCGAGGCGGTCGATCGTCCTGCCTGCCGAGAGGTCGGTCTTGGCGGTGGTGACGACCTCGACGGTGACGGTGTCGCCGGGCACGATCGCCGCGTCGCGGAACAGCACCGCGCGCGCCACGGTGAGGGGGACCTCGAAGTGGCACAGGTGGTACGGCGTGTAGAAGGAGTACAGCGGTCCCTCGCCCAGCTTGTACAGGTTGAGGTAGTGCTGCTGCTTGGGGTCGTCGTGGGTGCCCAGGACGTACACGCCCGGGCCCGGCTTGGCACCGACGACGTAGTCCACGACGCCGCCGAGCTCCTTGAGCTGGTCCACGTCGTACTTCGCGGTGAGCTCGTCGACGTGGCCGTGGTGGTCGGCGCCGCGCATGCCGCGCTCCTCCACGGTGAACCCGGCCGCGTTGGCGACGAGGGCCTGCTCGAACGACACCTTGGTGCCGTCGGCGAAGCTCGTCACCATGTACGGGTCCTGGCCCCACTTCTTCGCGAACCCCTCCTGGGTGGTGGGGTTGCGGTACTCGTCCTGCAGGCCCTTGATGTTGCCGGCCACGAGCGGGGTGACGCCGATGGAGCGCACGAACCGCAGCAGGTTCATCTGCACGCCGGGCTGGTCGCCGTCGGCGCCGGTGTAGACGACGCCGGCCTTCTCGGCGCGCTTGCGCAGCGCCAGGCCGGCGGTGCCGTCGACCTCGGCGTTGAGCAGCACGACGTGCTTGCCGGACTCGATGGCGCGCACGACGACGTGGGCGCCGTACTCGGTGTTGCCGGTGGCCTCGATGACGGCCTCGACCTGGCCGGCGTCGACGACCGCCTCGTACGAGGCGGAGACCACGGGCGTGCCGGCGGAGATCGCCTTGTCCACGGCGGCGGCGTCGTCGGCCTCGACCACGCCGGTCAGCCCGGCCTGCTCGTAGGCGTCGCGCGCCTTGGACACGGTGCGGTTGGCGATGGCGACGAGGTCCATGCCGGGCACGGAGTTCACGACCTGGTTCACCACGCCGCGGCCCATGAACCCGGCGCCGACGAGGGCGACGCGGATCGGGCGGCCCTCGGCCTGGCGCTGCTTCAGGGCGTTGTCGACGATGATCACGACAGCACCGCCCCGTCGGCCAGCAGCGTCCAGGACTTGTCCTTGTCGCTGATGACGGCGACGTCGCGGGCCCACGGCAGGGCCAGGTCCGGGTCGTCGTAGCGCAGGCCGCGCTCGGTGCCCGGGGTGTACTTCTGGCTGACCTGGTACACGACCTCGGCGCCGTCGGTCAGCGTGAGGTACCCGTGCGCGAAGTACGGCGGGACGTACAGCGCGCGGCGGTTCTGCGCGGTCAGCTCCACGGCCACGTGCTCGAGGTACGTGGGCGAACCCTCGCGCAGGTCGACGATGACGTCCTGGATCGCGCCGGCGGTGCAGCGCACCAGCTTCGCCTCCGGGGCCGGGTCGACCTGGGTGTGCATGCCGCGCAGCGTGCCGGCGAGGTGGTTGTACGACAGGTTGCACTGCTCGACGGCCGGGACCAGCCCGGCGGCCTCGAACTCGTCGCGGCAGAAGGTGCGGGCGAAGAACCCGCGCTCGTCGGCGCGCTCCTCGAGGTCGACGATGGCGACGCCCTCGATGTCGGTCGTGGTGATCTTCACTGGGCGATCCCGCTGGTCGGCTGGTAGTTCCAGAACAGCTCCGCATCGAGCTGCCCCGTCCTGATGAGGTGCTCGAGCTGCTTGAGCCGGGTGTGGCCGCGGCCCTTGAAGGTCTCCTCGTCCAGGTCGATGGCCTTGAAGACCTCGACGAGCTGGGCGGCGCCCTTGTCGGCGTCCCAGTCGCAGGAGAAGCCGGGCAGCGTCGAGTGGATCTTGTCGAAGTTCACCTTGTAGCTGCGGTTGTCGCCGTTGCTCTCGCCGAAGGTGATCTCGGCCTCGGGCAGCGCGCGGCCGACGGCCTCGGCGATCTCGCGGACGCGGTAGACCTGCTGGGAGTCGCCCACGTTGAAGACCTGGTCGTGGATCGCCTCGCGGGGGGCGTCCAGGACGGCGCGGATCGACTTGGCGATGTCCAGGCCGTGCACCAGCGGCCGCCAGGGCGAGCCGTCGGAGGTCATGGCGATCTTGCCGGTGGTGAACGCCAGGCCGGCGAGGTTGTTCAGCACGATGTCGAAGCGCTGGCGCGGCGAGGCGCCGTAGGCGGTCGCGTTGCGCATGTACGTCGGGGAGAAGTCGTCGTCCGCGAGCGGGGACAGGTCGCGCTCGACCATGACCTTGCACTCGGCGTACGCGGTCTGCGGGTTGACCGGGGAGGTTTCGTCGACGGTGTCGTCGGCGACGCCGTACACCGAGCAGGAGCTCATGTAGACGAAGCGGGAGACGCCCGCGGCCTTGGCCATCTCCGCCAGGCGGACCGAGCCCTTGTGGTTGACGACGTAGGTGACGTCCGGGATGAGCTCGCCCAGGGGGTCGTTCGAGAGCTCCGCCATGTGCACGACCGCGTCGGCGCCGCGCAGGTCGTCGGCGGTGATGTGGCGGATGTCCTTGGCGAGCGTCTCGACCGAGGCGGTGACGCCGTTGTAGAGCCAGCCCTGCTTGTAGTAACCGGTGTCGATGCCGAGCACGGAGTGGCCGGCCTCGAGCAGGGTGGGGGCGAGCAGGCAGCCGAGGTAGCCCTCGGTCCCGGTGACGACGATCTTCACTGCGGTTCTCCGGTTCCTAGGGGGTTTCTCAGTCTTCCCAGATCTTCCACGGGGCCTTGCCGGAGTCCCAGAGCTTGTTGAACTCGGTCCACTCGCGGAAGGTGTCCATGCCCAGCCAGTAGCCCTCGTGCTGGGAGACCGTGAGCTGGCCGTCGCGGGCCACGGTCTGCAGCGGCTTCTGCTCGAGCATCATGTCGGGGTCGTCCTCGAGGTACTTGTCCGCGAAGGCGCGGTCGAAGACGAAGAAGCCGCCGTTGACCCAGCCGTCCGCCAGGGTCGGCTTCTCGTTGAACTCGGTGACGGTGTCGCCCGTGACGTGCATCTCGCCGTAGCGCGAGCTCGGGTGCACCGCGGTGACGGTGGCCAGGCGGCCGCCGGCCTCGTGGTCGCGCAGGGACTTGGCGATGTCGACGTCACCGAGGCCGTCGCCGTAGGTGAGGAGGAACTTGTCGGCGGTCAGGTGCTGCTCGACGCGCTTGATGCGGGCCGCGGTCGCGGTGGTCAGGCCGGTCTCGACGAACGTGATCTCCCAGTCCTCCTGCACACCGTTGGTGTGGTAGGTCGGGGCGTCCTGCGAGGAGAGGTTCAGCGTGAAGTCGCCCGCGTTGATCCGGTAGTCCAGGAAGTACCGCTTGATCATGTCGCTCTTGTAGCCCAGGCACAGCACGAACTTTCGGAAGCCGTGGGCCGAGTAGAGCTTCATGATGTGCCAGAGGATCGGCCGGCCGCCGATGTCCACCAGCGGCTTGGGCAGCTTCTCGCTGGCCTCGCGCAGCCGGGTGCCCATGCCCCCGCAGAGGATGACGACGGGGATCTCGGAGACGGGGGTCTGCGTGTCGGACGGGCTCATCGGCCATTCCCTCACTCGGTGTCGAGGCGTGTCGAGGCGTGCGGGTGCGCACGGCGGAGTGGGGGTTGCACGATCGGCCCGGTTCTGCGACCGAGGCCCGTAGCGGCGACGGCGCGACCCCCCACGAACCGCGCTGCCACCGTCGTCCGGTGCGCTGGGAAGGCTACTACAGGGCCTCGAACACGGAGCGTGAGATTCCGACGTTCGACGCAGAAGCCGCCCGTCTGCCCCTCAGCGATTACGCATAGAGGTGAGCAAGTCACGCAGAGGAGTCATGGCGCTCTCCCACGAGAAGGACCGGGCCGCCTGCGCGGCCACCGCGCCGAGCCGCGCCGACTCCTCGGGGTCCGCGAGCAGGCTCGCCAGAGCGTCCGCGAACGCCGGCGCACCGTCCGCCACGCGCAGGACCTCGCGGTGCTCCTCCAGTCCCTCCAGGCCCAGCGAGGTGGTCACCACGGCCCGGCCGCGCGAGAGCGCCTCCACCAGCTTGATCTTCGTGCCGCCGCCGGACAGCAGCGGCACCACGCACACGTCGGCCTGCTCGTAGAAGGGGTCCACCGACGCCACGTCGGAGTGGAACTCCACGCCGTCCGGTTCGCCCGACGGGCGCGGGTGGCTGCCGGCCAGCCCGCGCCCGACCGCCGCGAACCGCGCCCCCGGCACCCGCTGCAGGACCAGCGGCCACACCTCGTCCAGGAACCAGCGCAGCGCCTGCTTGTTCGGGCCGTAGTCCATCGCACCGACGAACAGCGCCCGCCCGGTGCGCGGCGGCTCGGTCGCCCCCGCCGCGGAGACGGTCACGCCGTTGGGCACGAACGTCGAGGCGATCCCCGCCGCGGCGAGCACCTCCTGGTCGCGGCGGCTGCAGGCCGTCACGACCCGCGCGCGGCGGGCGCTGGCCAGCTCGAAGCGCGCGAACCGGGCCACCTCCGGCGCCAGGAGACGCCCCAGCAGCCGGTGCTCGGTGCGCAGCCGGCGCCGCAGCAGGTCCGCCTCCACGTTGTGCAGGTCGAGCACGTCGACGGGCACCCCCGCGGGGACGTTCACCGCCATCTGCGGGAAGTCCACGTGCACGACGTCGCCCGGGCGCACCTGCGCCGCGAGCAGGTCCCGGATGCGCGCGGAGAACCACTTGCCGGCGAAGACGGAACCGCGCAGCACCGCGCCCGGGGTGGGCGACGGCGCGGGGACCTCGTGCACGGTGACGTGCCCGGGCAGGTCCTCGCGCCACGCCGGCCAGGTGTCGAAGCCCACGACCTGCACCTCGTCGAACACCGCCGCGTAGGCGTCCAGCACCGCGCGCGAGCGCTGCCGGCCCCCCGAGTCGGTCCGGGCGGGCAGCTGCTTGAGCACCACCCACGCGCGTCGGCGCACCGGCGCGCTCACCGGCTGCGCTTCTTCCACGCACCGCTGGTGGGACGGCGCAGGGCACGGGGCAGCGCGAGGCAGAAGACGGTCACAGGCATGCCGACAGCTTGCCCCAGGAGGCGCAGCGGGGCGGCGGCAGGACCCCCCAGACGGTCCCCGGTGAGGTAGGCCGCCACCGACAGCGCCTCCGCGGCCAGGAACGCGCGGTTCCAGGGGTTGCGGGGCCGGGCCGCGCACACCGCGGTCAGCGTCAGCTGCGCGGCGGGGCCCACCGTGGACCGCCACACCTTGTGCAGGGCGAACCGGGTGAACCGCTCGTCGCCGGAGACGAAGCTGGCGCGGAACTCCCAGAACAGGCGCAGCTGCCCGCTCATGATGCGCACGCGGCGCTCGAGCTGGTCGGCGCGCGGGGCGGAGTCCTCCACGGCCACGCAGCCGGGCTCGACGCCGACCCGCAGCCCGCGGCGGGCGAAGTCGAACGCCAGGTAGAGGTCGTCGTTGTGGACACCGGCCGGGATGGGGCCGAACGCGTCGCGGCGCAGGGCGACCGCCTCGCCGACCAGGGCGAGGGAACCGCCCAGCCACGCCTCAGCCCGCTTGATCCAGTTCTCGTAGCGCCAGTAGAGCGACTCGTCCTCGGCACCGGACTCGGCGCGCACCCCGGAGGCGAGGTCCAGGTCCCCGGTGACGACGCGGTCGACGAGCGCCTCCAGACCGTCGACGCGGGCGTTGGCGTCCAGCAGCACGACCACGCCGGAGCGCGCGCCCGCGACGCCGCGGTTCACCGCGGCGGCCTTGCCGCGGCGCTCGGGCGCGTGGTCGACGCGGCAGCCGAGGCGCAGCGCCGCGTCCCGGGTCGCCTCGTCCTCGTCGACGACGACGGTGACGCGCTCGCGCGGGACGCCGGCGGCGGCCAGGTGCTCCACCGTGCCGGCGAGCACGCCGGCCTCGCCGAAGGCGGGCACGAGGACGTCGACGTCGTCCCACGTCCAGCGCACCCGCGCCGGGTCCCCGTGCTCCCCGACGGCGCCCGGGGACGCGGCGGGGGCGGCCCGGGCCGCCGCCCGGCGCGACCCGGTGCGCGAGACCAGGTAGAGCGGGTAGAGGACGTGCCCGGCGAACGACAACAACGTCAGCCCGCCGACGGCCCTGCCCGGAAGCCTCTGCCACATGCGGTTCCCCCGTTCCCGGCCGGACGGCGCCCCCCTGCGGGAGACGCCGGCCGGCACCGGCTGCGCCGCGGCCGCCCACGCCCCTCGTGGGTCCCCACCGCGACCGAGCCGCAGCGTGCACGGACATCGTTGTGACCGCAATCACACAGGGAGTCACCGGTTCGGCGTCACGGCGCGGCGGTTGCTCCGTCCGGGCCGGTCCGGCGCACGGCGACGGCCGGGAGTGCACGGGGAGCGCTCGCGCGGATCCGCCCCGTGATCACCCTGTCGGCGGAGGTCCTGCGCGGAACGGTGGTCGCCCGCGCTCGCCGTCGGCGATGATGCCGGACGGGACCGGCCGGTCCGCTGGACCGGCACGTGCGACGGAAGACGGGACGTGGGTGCGGTGGACGACGCGGTGGACGACGTGGTGAGGAGCGCGGCGGGGGGTGCGGTCGGCGCACCGCCCAGCACCACCCGCGACGTCGAGCTCGTCCTGGTGAGCTACCGCAGCGCCCACCAGATCCGTGAACTGCTGGCGGGCTTCGACGAGGACCTGCCCGTGGTCGTCGTCGACAACGCGCAGAACTCCGACGGCGTCCGCGAGGTCGTCGAGAGCCGGCCGAACGGGCGCTACGTGGACTCCGGCGGCGGCAAGGGCTTCGCCCGCGCGGCGAACATGGGCGCGCGCAGCTCCACGCACGAGTTCCTCGTCTTCGGCAACCCGGACTCGCGCCCCACCGCCGAGCACCTGGCCCCGCTGCTGGACGACGTGGCGGGCGACCCGCTGTGCGCGGCGAGCGCGGCCACGATGGTCGGCACCGACGGCCGCGTGGAACTGGGCGTCGGCGGGTGGGAACCCACCGTGCGCCGCGCCCTCGTGCACTCGACGGGCCTGCACAAGGTGCTGCCGCGCGCGGGCCTGTACGCCCGGCCGCGGCCCGGCGAGCGGATCCGCGTGGACTGGACGACGGGGGCGTGCATGGCGGTGCGGCGCAGCACGTTCCTGGAGCTGGGCGGGTTCGACGAGGCGTTCTACGTCTACAACGAGGACATGGCCTACGGCCGCGCGGCGCGGGCCGCGGGGATGCACGAGAAGCTGCGCACGGACGTGCTCGTGCCGCACGCGGCGGGCGGCTCCGGTGCACCGTCGCTGGAGATGCTGCGGCTGCGGGGCGCGGCGATGTCGCGCTACCTGGCGCGCGACCACGGGCCGGCGGGGCACCGGCTGCTCACGACGGCCCTGGCAGCGGGGTACGCCGTGCGGGCCGCCCAGCGCACCGCGACCCGGCAGCGCGACCTGGCGAGCCAGCACTGGGCGTACGTGAAGGGCGTGACGACCGGGCGCGCGAGCGTGGCGGGCCGGGTGGTCATCGACGGCCCCGAGCGGGGCCGGGCACCGATCCGGTGAGCGGGCCCGGCCCGCGGGTTCAGCGGGCGGGCTTGTCCCAGCGGAGCACCCGGTCACCGCGCAGGCAGCGGCGCATCCCCCCGAACGCGACGAGCTGCAGGTAGAGCACCTGGGCGGCGACGCGGCCCGGCAGCGGCACGGTGCGGCCCTTCTCCTGGGCCAGCAGCGCGCCGGCGGCGACGGCGTGCCCGGCGAGGAAGACCCGGGCGGTGCGGCTGCGGTGCGCGCTGGACGCCGCGACGCCGAGCAGGGCGAGGTGGCTGAGCGGCCCGGCGGTGGACCGCCACAGCTTGTGGCCCCACAGCTCGGCGCTGACCAGACCGGCACGGGGGTGGAGCAGCCGGCGCTTGCGCCACATCACCCACAGGCCACCGCCCAGCACGCGGGTCTTGCGCTCCCAGGACAGCTCGAACGCACCGATGGAGGGTTCGCGCATGAGCGCGCGCGGTTCGTAGGCGACGGCCCAGCCGCGCTCCATGAGGTCCAGCGCGATCCAGAAGTCGTCGTTGGAGATGTCGGCGGGGATGGGCACCCACGCTTCGCGCCGCACGGCGCACAGCCCGCCGTCCAGGCCGAGGGTGGTGCCCAGCCTGGCCTCGTTGCGCTTGACCCAGCTCTCGAAGCGCCAGTAGGCGAGCTCACCGCCCTCGCCCTCCAGCTTCTCGCCGGCGACGGCACCGGTCCCCGGGGTCAGCAGCGCGGAGACGAGGTAGCCGATGGCGTCGTACTCCAGCTCGGAGTTCGCGTCGCTGATGACGACGACGTCGTGGGCGGCGGCGGCGACACCGGCGTTGAGCGCCTGGGACTTGCCGCGCCGCTCGGGCAGCAGGAGCACCCGCGCGCCGACGGACTCGGCGACGGCGGCCGTACCGGGGTCGCCGTCGGCGACGACGAGGACCTCCAGCTCGCCCTGGTAGCCGTTCTTGCGGACGTTGTCCACCTTCGCGGCGATGACGCCCTCTTCGAGGTACGCGGGCACCAGGACCGTCACCGCCGGCCACTCGGGCGGTGCGGGGACCTCGACGGCCTCCCGCCGGCGCGCGGCCGCGTGCACGGCCAGCGGGTAGACGACGTGGCCGACGGCGGCTGACGCGCCGAGCGCGAGTGCCAGTGCGGACCGCTTGAGCGACATTCGAGTTCCCCCCGGTGTGACCTGCGCGCGCTGCGAGCCGACGCCGGTCGCTCCTCCCCCTGGACCGTCCGGCGCGGTGCACAGGAGTCTAACGGGGCGGAACCGTGCAGGACAGTACTCACCCGATTACGACACGTGGCGACTTCCGGGCGCCACCGGCAGCCACGAGCACGACTGTCAGGAATCGGTTTGTCACTGCGCGTCACGAACGCCGCAGGGCGGGAACCGGCCACCGGTTCCCGCCCCGCGACCCGCCGGCCACCCCGGCGGGGCGGCCGGCGGGTGGCCGTCAGAACAGCTCGCGGTACTTCGCCGCCGACCGGGGCATCCGGGTGCCCTCGCTCAGCAGCCAGCGCTTGCCGTCCCGGTCGACGTTGAACTGCACCTCGTAGAGGAACTTCCCGGCACCGGTGCCGCCGTGGGCCTCGAAGAAGTCGTGCATGCCCTGGACGAAGGCCGGCGAGTCGCCGTTGTCGGCGTTGCCGGACCACTCCGAGACGGACAGCGGCAGGCCGACGCTCCCGGCGAACTCCAGGTGCTTGGCCAGCCCCTTGGGCGCACCGTAGCGGTCCACCTGCTGGATCGCCGAGGCGAACGTCGCGGCGTCACCCGCGTACGGGTACTGGTTGTAGTAGTCGACGCCCATGACGTCCACGTACTGCGCCCCCGGGAACGTCTTCCGCCAGTCCACGCCGTTGCCGACAGACTCGCGGTTCACGTTGAAGACCAGCTTGGAGGCGGGGAAGACCTCCTTCTGGACGGCGCGGTAGCGCTTCCAGGCGGTGATGAAGTCCTGGTGGTTGCCGGAGTTCACCGACCACGGGTACCAGTTGCCGTTCATCTCGTGCGCGAACCGGATGTAGACGGTCCCGGGGCGCGAACCCCACTTGTTCTTCAGCGTGGTCAGCGAGGCGCGCCAGCGCGCGTCGTAGGCACCCCGGGCGGCGCCCGCCCAGGACTCGCCGCGGTCGAAGGCACCCACCGCGATGTCGAGGTCCTTGTTCCAGGCCCCGAACTCCGCGCCCTTGTCGAGCTGCCAGAAGTTCGCGGCCGCGGTGTTGTTGTCCGACCAGGTGGCGGAGACCTCGAGCTCGCTGCCGCGCCAGGCGCCGAACCCGCCGGAGGCCGCACCGACACCGGAGGCACCGGACTTCCAGTCACCGGAGGAGACCGGCGCGGAGGACACCGGGGCGCTCGGGGCGGTGGTGGGCGCGGTGGTGGGCGCCGACGTCACGGGGATCCGGGGGGTGGGGCTCGTCGGGCGCGGTCGCGCGCTCACGGTGCCGCCCCCCGTCGTGGTGGAGCGCACCAGGATCGCGTCGACCTTCGCGTTGTTGCGGGTCGCGGAGAACCCCAGGTCCAGGGAGCCGTCGGCGACCTGGACGACGAACTTCTTGTCCAGAGCGACGTTCTTGCCGACCTCGGCGAAGATGTCGAGGTTCGTGACGACCGGCCGGCCCTCGGCGCTGACGGAGAACACCCGGGTGTTGCGCGAGCCGAAGTACGTCTCCGCGAGCTTGAGGGTGACCTCGTAGCTGCCGTTCGGCACCTTCGCGGTCCAGCTCTTCATGCCCCAGTGCTCGTTGCGGTAGAGCGGGTCGGCCTCGGTGCCCTCGATGGCGCCCTCGGTGACGCCGGACACCTGGTAGCCACCGGAGAAGCCGCTGTCGGCCTTCCAGACACCGCCCGACGGGTCGGTGTAGTCGGTCTTGCCGGTGCCCTGGCGGATGGTCAAGCCGGCAGCCTCGGCCGGGGTGGCGGTGACGGCGGAGAAACCGCTCGCGACGGTGGCGACGGCGACTGCGGACAGGAGGAACCTGGAGACGGTGCTCATGGGGAGGATCGACCTCGCTGATCGGTCGGGGTCCCACCGCGGAGGGGGGATCGGCGGAACCGGGCTTGCCCGCTCGGGGCGACACACCAGCTATCGGGGCGCTCGGGGAGCGCCTTGAGGAACTGGTTCGGAGAAATCCGTAACGCGGTCCCGGGCTCGCGCGATGTGCATCCCCTCGATCACGTCAGGGCCTGGTGAACCCCGTGACCCGATAGCATCGGCGGGTGACCCGACCCGCTCAGCTGCACGTCGTGTACCGCTCCCACGGCGGCGAGAACAGCAAGGGCCGACCCGCCTGGTACAGCAAGCTCGCCGGCCTCCGGTCCTTCTGCCGGGCGGTGCAGGTCCTGAGCGAGCAGCGCCCCGACGCAGGACCCGACGTGGTCTTCCTCAACGACGGCCCCGTCCCCCCGCAGCGGCTGGACGTCATGGAGCGCTGGGGTGAGCCCCTGACGATTCGAGGTGGCTCCAACCGGCGCAGCTACCTGCAGGGGCTGGCGCTGGCCAGGCGCCGCGGCTGGGCGGCCGACGACCTCGTCCTGCTCGCCGAGGACGACTACATGTGGCGCCCCGAAGCCCTCGTCGCCCTCGTGGACGCCGCCCGCGACACCCGCCACGCCGACGTGGACTACTTCGCTCCCTACGGCCAGCAGGTCCCCGACGACGGCACGCCCACCCGGTGGGCGCCCGTGGGGTCCACGACGAGCACGTTCGCGGTGCGCGTCGCCGCCCTGCGCCAGGACGAGCGCCTGATGCTGCTGTGCGCGCTGTCGGGCGGCGACTTCGACCACTCGACGTGCCTGACGCTGCAGGGCAAGCCGCGCTTCGGCGTGCACGACATCGTGCGGCACCACCCTCCCGCGCCGGGCACGCCCGCCTGGAGGAGCGCCGCCCGCGGGGCCTACCTCACCGTCATGCGCACCGCCGTGGACCTGCGTTCGCTGCGCCGCCCCTCGCGGCGGCGGCGGATGCTGGGCGCCGAGCCCGCACTGGCCACCCACATGGAGGAGGGCTGGATCGCCCCCGGCCCGTGGGAGGACATCGCCGCCGCCCACACCGGCCCGGACGCGTGAGGACCCGCAGCGCTCCCCGTCGAGCGCTGCGGGTCCCGGCTGCCGCACCCGCCGGAAGCACCGGCGGGCCGGTCAGCCCCGGCGGCCGGCCCCGACCTCGTCGGGCTGCGAACCGCTGACGACCGGGCGCACCCGCGGCTCCACGCGGTGCACCTCGCCGCCGGAGCCGGAGGCACCGTCCACGACGACCTGCGCGACGACGGCGGGAGCCGCGATGGACAGCTGCGCGAGCGTCTTGCTGACGACCTCGGCGCGCGGGTCGGCCTCGACCTGCACCAGGACGGCGTCCACCTCGCCGGCCACCGCGAACGTGACGGGGCTCGTCGCGATCGAACCGCCCACGAAGATCACCAGGTAGCCCGCCTCCACGAGGTGGCGCACGCCCAGGCCGACGACGTGGGGCTGCACCGAACGGGTGTCGAGCGGCAGCACACCGACCACCGCGCCGCCACCGATGCTCCAGGGGCGGATCTCGTCGATGCGCACCCGCGCCGGGGTGGGGCCCGCCGCCGCGCTCACGGGAGCCCCGTGGCGCTCCAGCCCGCTGCCGCTCTCGTCCGCGTCGATCAGGACGACGCGGCGCCCGGCACGCGCGGCCGAAGCCGCCAGTCCCGCCGCCAGGCTCCCCGAGCTGCCCGAGGCCGCGGTCACGAGCACGCTGCTGATCTCCAGCCGCGGGGTGCGCAGGTGCCCCAGGTGCTGCAGGCCCACCAGCACCACGGCCGCGCTGCGGCTCGGCGCGCTCTGCGGGTCCGCCAGCGCACGCACCGAGGGGACAGAACCCCAGCGGGCCAGTTCCGCGACCCCGCCCAGCGGCGGGGCGGTCACGCGCTGCTTCAGGTGGGCCGCCCACGCCACCGCACCGGCAGCGGCGAGCAGGCCCACGACGCCCGACACGAACCCCACCTGCCACGCGTACGGCGGGGACGCCGCCTCGGGGACCTCCGCCTCGTCGATGTTGAGCACGCCCGAGCCGTAGCTGGTCGCGGCGATGTTGATCTGCTGGACCTGGTCGGTGTCGCCGTCGGCCACGTTGGCCAGGGCGGCGTCGCGCGCCGCCGTCACCGCGTTCTGCGAGTACGTCCGGTAGGCGTGGGCCACCGCGTCGGCGACCAGCGCGGCGTCCTCGGCCGTGCCGGCCGTGGCCGTGACCGTGATCTGGTTGGTGTCGGTGCTCGCCTCGATCGTCAGCCCGGCCCGGAAGTCGTCCGCCTCCGCGGCGGGCACGGTCACCGTGCGCCCGTCCGCCGTGGTCAGCGGCGTGGTGGCGAGGTCGAGCACCTCGCCGGTGTCCACCACCGCCGCCTGCAGGGCCGCCCACTGCGTGGGGTCGCCCAGCTGGAGGGCGCTGTTGCCCGTGGCCGACGCGTCGAAGGGGCGGTCCTTGCTCAGCGTGATGGTGGCGGTGGCCGTGTAGCTCGGCGACAGCAGGGCACCGGCGCCGAAGTAGCCGGCGACCGCCAGCACCAGGGCGACCGCGAGGACCTTCCAGCGGTGCCGGAAGACGGCGGACCACGCCCCCGACCCGTTCCGCTCCGTCGTGCCCACCGGTGCTCCAGCCACGCGCCACTCCTCCTGCTCCCCCGGGCAGTCCCCCCACCCGGCCGACCGCGCGGAGCGGCCGTCGAACCGTCACTATCCCACCTGGGAACACCCCTCCGGGGGCGGACGAGGCGTCCGTGGACGCCGTGACCCGCTCGGCGCAACCCCCGGGCGCTCCGGACGGGTGAATCCGCCACCCGGGGCGCACGGGCGGTGGTGGATCACCACCGACGAGCCCCGGCGCCGTTCCCGGCCGACCTACAATGGCACGCGGCCGGAGCCGTGGGGAGAATCCGGGACGAGCGCTCACGAGATCCCCACCGCCCCTCACCGGCACCGTCCGGCCCCTGCCCCCACCGACCGGGAGAACGCGCGTGACGACGGCCCCGCAGTCCCCGCCGCCCTCGGCGCGACCCCGGTCCGCGGGGCCGACGGCCAGCTCGATCGCCGACCGCCGCGTCATGGCGGTCGTCACGGCCCTGCTGATCTCCATCACCGTCCTGCAGCGCTTCGGCCTGCCGCTCGGCCCGGTGCAGTTGTCGGTGAGCGTCCTGGTGGCCCTCGGCGGCATCGGCTACCTGCTCTTCCACGGCGACGCCGTGGAGAACTCCGGCGCGACCCGCGTGTTCGCCGCGGCGATGGCCGTGTGCTTCCTGGTGGCGGGGATCGTCCTGCTGCGCGACCGCACCGGGAACATCACCTCCCTGGTCTACCTGCCGGTGATCTGGGTGGTGTTCTGCTTCCGCCTGCACCCGGCGAGGTTCCACCTCTACCCGCGGGTCCTGGACCGGTTCGAGAAGATCATGGTCGCCTTCGCCGCGATCGGCGTGCTGCAGACCGCCGCACAGGCCGCGGGGGTCTGGAGCTACCGGGACTTCGTGCTGGACCTGGTGCCCGCCGAGCTGCTGTTCACCGGTTACAACACCTCCTACCCCATCGAGTACGGCTCGCCGATCATCAAGGCCAACGGCTTCGTCTTCCTGGAACCGTCGGTGTACGCGCAGTTCCTCGCGATGGCCCTCCTCAGCGTGCTCGTGCGGCGCGCGAGCCCGGTGCGCGCAGGCGTCCTCGGCATCGCCCTCGTGTGCACGATCTCCGGCACGGGCCTGCTGTTCGCGGGGTTCGGGATCGCGGTGCTCGCCGTGCGCCGGGGCGGACGCTGGACCGCGCGCATCGTCGCGGCCGCCGCGCTGGCCGGCGCGGTGGCCCTCGCCACCCCGTTCGGGGAGATCATCGCCAGCCGGATGGGCGAGACGTCGCAGACGAACTCCAGCGGCAGCCTGCGCTTCGTGCAGCCCTACCAGCGCATCGTGGATACGTGGGGGGCGGACCCGTTCTCGGTGCTCATCGGTGACGGCGCCGGCCGCGCCGACGAGCTGGCCGACCGCATCTTCCGGGCCACCGGGCTACCCATCAACTTCTCGGGAGTGGCGAAGCTGCTGCTGGAGTACGGGGTCGTCGGCGCGGTGCTGTTCGGCGCGTTCGTGGCGCTGGCGCTCGTGGCGCGCGCACCCGCACCCACCCTGGCGTGGAGCGGGGTGTTCGCCAACGCCTTCCTCACCGGGGCCCTCCTGCAGCCGCAGGTGCTCTACCTGCTGGTGCCGCTGAGCTCCCTGTTCATCGGCCTGCGGTTCGAGTCGCAGCTGGACGAGGAGCGGCGCGCGCGCCCGCGCCGGTCGCCACGCCCCGCGCACGACGCCGGCCAGCGGCTCGGCGAGGTCCCCGTCACCGTGGTTCCCGCCCGCCCCAACGGCCTCGAGCGCTCCTGACCCGGCGTGGTCCGCAGCACCGGTGGAGCACCCGACCGCTGGACCGCCTCGTCGCGGTCCGTGGCGCCGCTCAGCTGACCGGAGCGGGAGCCGCCGGCGCCGACGGGGGGACGGAGGTGCGCCGCAGGTGCCGGCGCACCGCCAGGAACCACCACGGCACGGTGAGCCAGAAGGCGCCGGCCATGCCCCACGCGGCTCCTTCCGCGCCCCACAGGAACGCTCCCGCCGTCGACAACGCGATGAGCAGGACGGCGTAGACGGCGTGCAGGCGGATGGTCACCTTGGCGCCCTCGGTGGCGTACAGGACCGTCGCCGGCCCGACGGACAGCGCCGATCCCGCCTGCCCGACGATGATCGGCACGAGGACGTCCCGGGTGCCGTCCCAGGAGTCGCCCAGCACGAAGAGACCGACCTGCGCGGGCAGCAGCAGGAACAGCGACCCCCACACGAGACCCGTCACCGCGACCGCCCCGGAGACGCCCAGCGTCGCCGTCGTCCACGACCGCACCGTCATCCGGGAGCGGCGGCGGACCAGCTCGGGCACGGCGAACGTCATGAGCCCCGTCGCGAGGATCGTGGCGGGCACCGTCAGCATGTTCGCGCCGCGGAGGGCACCCGCAGCGGCGACGCCGGCGAGCGCCGCTGCGATGACCACGGCCAGCTGGGCACCGGACTGCAGCAGCACGTACTCGGGCACCAGGTAGCGGGTCAGCGACCACTGCTCCTTCAACCACGACCCGGCGCGCAGCGGTCGCGGGCGGGTGCGAACCTGCGCCAGGCCGATGAAGGAGGCGGCGATCGCCGCCCCGCCCCACGCCAGCACGTAGGTCCACACCGCGCGACTGCCCTGCGTGTACAGCACGAGGACGGCTGCCAGCTGCAGCACGCCCCACGCGCCGTCCAGGACGCACGCGGCGGCCGGGCGCAGCCGGGCGAAGAGCACCTGTCGCCACGCGTCCTGCAGGAGGAGGCCGGGCAGGACCACACCGAGCGCGACGAGGCACTGGCCGAGGACGGCGGAGAACGGCCCCAGCAGACCGAGCGCGACCAGGGCGGCGCCCGTGACCAGGCTCCCGGCGAGCACCAGCCCCACCGAATCCGCCGCCGCGCGGCCGAACTCGCGGTCGTCGGCGGCGGCGAAGCGCATGCCCACCGGGGACGTCGCGAGCGCGCGGAAGAACCCGGTGGCCACCGAGAAGATCGCGAAGGCGATGGCGAAGGTGCCGAAGTCGGTCTCGCTCACGGAACGCGCGATGACGACCTGCACCAGGAAGTTGTTCGCGCTGGAGATCAGCTGGTCGCCGATGTTCCAGACGCCGCGGGTCACACCCGCCCCGCGCACCTTGGCGGCCAACCCCACGACCATCCCCCCTCGCCGAGCCGCAGGACGTTCCCCGGCCGCGGTACCGGCGGAGGTGTCGACCTCTCCGCGGCGGTCCGCGCCGACGCTACCGTGCGTCACGAGTCCGAGGGGACGGCGTCACCCGATGCGCCGAAGCGCGCCAGGTAGGCGGCGGAACCCTCCGGGGCGTCGGCGAGCGTCATGCCCACACCGCCCTCGGCGGTGTTGAAGTACGCCTGGTAGCGGACCGGCCGGCTGCGCACGACGTCGGCGATCTGGTTGATGAACTCCGGGCTGTCACCGCCGCCGTCGGTCTCGCCCTCGGCGACCATGGCCCACTCGGGGAAGCTCATCGGCTTGTCGTGCGCGGCGGCGAACTCGGCGACCGCCGAGATGGAGTTGACCTTCTCGTCCTTGGCCTGCCAGCGCGCGGCGGGGTCGATGGGGGCGATGTAGGAGTCGTAGACGTCGATGCCGATGATGTCGACGTAGTCGTCACCGGGGTAGAGACGGTCGATCTCGACGGAGTCCTGCGGGCCCTCGGCGATGTTGAAGTCGATCTCGAAGTCGGAACCCTCCACCTCCATGGCCATGACCATGCGGCGGAAGTACTCCTTCCACTGCTCGCGCTTCTCCTCGGTCTCGCCGACGTAGTGCGTCTCGTACCAGTCGCCGTTCATCTCCCAGCCGATGCGGATGATGGACGACCCCAGGCCGACGTCGACGAGGTTGCTGCCGAACGAGCGCCAGTGCTCGTCGTACTCACCGGCGGCGCCGCGCTCGCGCCAGTCCTCCGGCGGGTTCTCGGGGACCATGGCCGTGGAGATCACCAGGGTGCGGTCGTCGGGTGCCTCGCGCACCCACGCGGCCCAGTCCTGCCCGGGGGGGGCGTCGATGGCGAACCAGGGCCCGGTGATGGCCGCCCAGTCGTTCTGCGCACCGAAGACGACGACGCAGTCCAGCGGGCGACCCAGCCACTGCTCGAACTCCTCGGCCACGGACACCGTGTGGGTCTGCACGCCGACCCACTTGGTGTCGAGGTCGGCGGCCGTCACGTGCTCCCGAGGCGTCCACTGCGGCGCGGGGACCTGCTGCACGGGCTCGTCGTCGCCGCGGGTGGCGAGCCAGGTGGCGCCCCCGGCCACCGCCACGGCGGCCGCTCCCGCACCGAGGACCCAGCGACGTCCGGGGCCGCGCGGCCCGGGCGCGCTGCCCGACGTGGGCCTCTCCTGCCGCGTCGTATCCACCACTGCGCCCGCTCCCCCTCCACCTGGACGGGGGACAGCGCACGCGTTCCCCCGTCGTCCTCGACCGCCGCGCACCCGTTCCCCCCGGGCGCTCGTTCGCACCCTCGATGCTAGGTGAGCGCGGGACAGGGTGACGCCACGTGAGAGTGCTCCTTCACGGCATCTTCGACCGATCGGGCGCCAGCCGTGACCGGGCGTCTCCGCGGACGTACCCGCTGTGACGGAGGACGCGGCGCGGCCGCCGTCACCTAGTCTGCGCGCGTGGGCCGCTTCGAGAACGTCGCAACGCTCGCCCGCCCCTTCGCGGGATCGGTCGCCCTCGACCTCGCCTGCGGTTCCGGGCGCACCACCCGCGCGCTGCTGGCCGCCGACCCCCGGACCGTGCACGCCGTCGACGTCGGCTCCACCCTCGACGACGACCTGCTGCTCGACGGGCGGGTGCGCGCCCACATCGCCGACCTCGACGACCTGCCCCTCGACGACGGCACCGCCGACGTCGCCGTCTCCCTGAACGCCGTCGAGCACCTGGCCGACGCCGGCGCCCACCTCACCGAGGTCCACCGCGTGCTGCGGCGCGGGGGCACCGCCGTCCTGGCCCACTCCGACTGGGACACCGCGCTGTTCACCAGCGACGACGACGCCCTCACCCGCACCCTCCTGGACCGGTTCGTGGCGCACGCCCCCGCCGGCGGCTCCCCCGTCGACGGCTTCGCCGGCCGCAAGCTACTGCGGCACGCCGCCCGCAGCGCCTTCACCGTCGAGTCCGTGCACTCCTGGGCCGACCCGCACCGCCGCTTCGACGAGGGCTCCGTCGCCTGGAAGGTCGCCACCGGCGTGCTGGCCGCCGTCTCCGACGACCCGCAGCTCGCCGCCCGCGCCGCCGGCTGGATCGAGGGGCTGCGCCGCAGCGCCGCCGCCGGGGAGTTCCTCTTCACCGTCACCGACGTCGCCGTGGTGCTGCGCAAGGACTGACCCGAGCCCCGGTGGCGCCCCCGCGCACGGCGCGAGAGCGTGTCGCCAGCGCACCGCGCGGACGGGCCGGCGGGCGCAGAGAGGGGGCGGGTGCAGTGGCCGGAGGGCTCGTCGGCAAGGTCACGAGGTTCCTGTCGACGCCGCAGGGGCGGCGGGTCGCCCAGGAGGCGACGCGGCGGCTGCAGACCGCCGCGAAGGACCCGGCGACCCGGCGGAGGATCGACGCCGCGGTCTCGCAGCTGCGGCGCCGCGGGGGCGGCACGCACCGCTGACGCGACCGGTCGCCGGGCCGGTCAGTCGCCGGCGTCCGCGGACATCCAGCGCTCCGGCCCGGCGGCGGCGCGCGCGGCGCGCGCCCGCTCCGCCTGCTCGGTCAGCAGGCACGCCGCCACGGGCGCGGCCAGGTGCTCCACGCGCGGTTTCACCGGCCCCGACGTGGAGTGCAGGGCGACGGTCGCCAGGCCGAGGCGGCGCTGCAGCGGGCCCTGCGCCACCCCCAGGCTCTGCGTGCGGGCGTGCGGCACCACGTCCAGGCGGCGCACGAGGCGGCCGCCGCGCGCCAGGAAGGCGTGCTCGGTGACCCGGTAGCCGCTGCGCCGCCACGCCACCGGGTCCAGCCAGCGCGCCGAGCGCGGCACGGCCGTGTACCCGCCCTGCTCGTCGCGGCCGCTCAGCCCGTCGTGCACCAGCGCCAGCGCCGCCTCGGGACCGGGGCCGGCGGCGCCCAGGGCGGGCAGCACGATCGCCAGCAGGCGGGCCAGCTCCTCCTCGGTGCCCACCGGCAGCACCGTGGTGGCCTCCTGGCCCGACTCGCCGGGGCCGGCGGCGTACCCGGCGACGTTGACCTGCACGCGCCACCAGCCGGGCCGCCGCCACAGCAGCGGCTGGGTGATCCGCAGCGCCTGCACGCGGCCGGGCGGCAGGGTCTGCGAGCGCAGCTCCAGCAGCCCGTGCGTCAGGCGCACCCCGTCCGGGGAGTGCGCGACGGTGAAGTTGAAACCGCGGGTGAAGCGCTGCCAGACGGCCGACACCACCCCGACCGCGCCGGGCAGGGCCGCCACCAGCGGTGTGGTGCTGCGGGCGGCGACGCTGCCCACGACGAGGCCGACGACCGCCAGCACCACCAGCACGGTCGACGCGGAGCGCAGGGTGGCGGCGACCAGCCGCCCCGGCGGCACGTGCACGACCGGCCGCTGCGGCGCCTCCGGGGCGCTGGGCCCGGCGCCGTCCGCGTCGTCCAGGCCGAGCCCGGCGGCCGCCGCGAGCAGCGCGTTGCGCACCCGCTGCGCCTCGTCCTCGCGCAGGTACGCCAGCGACACCTTGCTGCCGGAGCCGCCGGCGACCTCCAGGCGCAGCTCGGCGAGCCCGAACAGCCGGCCCAGCAGCGGGCGCACCACGTCCACCGCCTGCAGCCGGTCCAGCTGGGCGCTGCGCTGCTGGCGCCACAGCACCCCGCGCTCGACGCGCACCGCCTCGGCGTCGACGCGGTAGCGGGTGCGGCGCCACGCGACCGCGCTGTAGACGGCGCCGACGACGGCCAGCGCGAGCAGCCCGCCCAGCACGATCAGCGCCAGCAGCCACGGCTCGACGTCGATGCGCAGCAGCTCGTCGACGTTCTGGACGACGGCGAACGCCAGGACGGCCGCGACGATCTTCCAGGCCCGCAGCACCGGCGTGACCGGGTGCAGCCGGCGCCAGCCGGCGTCCTCCAGCACCGCGCGGGTGGGGGCGTCCAGCCGCTGCGCGACGGCGGGGTCGACGACGTCCACCGCCGGCTCCTCCTCGCGCGCGTCCCCACCGGCGGCCGCGGCACCGGCGTCCCCGCCGGAGCTCACAGCCCCGCCAGCCGGGCGCGGCCGCGCTCGGCGAGGCGGTCGCGCAGCCGCGCGGCCTCCTCCGGGGACAGGCCGGGGATCGCGGCGTCGGAGTCCGGCGAGGCGGTGTGCAGCTGCACCTTCGCCAGCCCGAAGCGCCGGTCGACGGGGCCGGCCTCGACGTCCACGTACTGCAGGCGGCCGTAGGGCACCACGACGAGGGAGCGGAAGAGCAGGCCGTGGCGCACCAGCAGGTCCTCGTCGCGCTCGGCGTACCCCCAGGCGGGCACCTGCCGGCCGCTCAGCCACCACCCCCACGCCCACAGGGCCGCGACGACGGCGGCGCCCAGCGCGATCCACCAGGTCAGCAGCGCGGCGAGCACGAGCAGGACCACGACGACGGGTGCCGACCACAGGGTGCTCGTCACGCGCTGGGAGGTCACCAGCCGCGGCGACACCCGCCGCCACGTCACGCCCGGCGGGTCGAAGGGCTCGACCGCCCGCACCTCCGCGTCCGCCGGCCCGCCCGTCGCGGCCGCGCCGCCGTCCCCGCCGTCCGCATGATCCACACCGCAAGGGTGCCAGACGCGTTGCGCCGCACGACGGCGTCGGCGAGGCTCCGGGGGTGATCGGCGAGGTCGGGGACGCACCGGGCGGGGTGGACGAGGCGGACGGGGCGGGCGAGCAGCCCGCCATCCGCTTCGAGGGGGTCGGCAAGCGCTACCGCGACGGCACCGAGGCGGTGCGGGAGCTGACGATGGACGTGCGCCGCGGCGAGCTCGTGGCCCTCGTCGGGCCCAGCGGCTGCGGCAAGTCCACGATCCTGCGGATGGTGAACCGCCTGGTGGAACCCACCAGCGGGCGCGTCCTCGTCGACGGCCGCGACACCGCCGGCGTGGACGAGGTGGAGCTGCGCCGCGGCATCGGCTACGTCATCCAGGCCGGCGGCCTGCTGCCGCACCGCTCCGTGCGCGACAACGTCGCCACCGTGCCCAAGCTGCTCGGCTGGGACGCGCCCGCGCGCCGCGCCCGCGCCGACGAGCTGCTGGAGCTGGTGGGGCTGGACCCGGCCGTGCACGGGCCCCGCTACCCGGCGGAGCTGTCCGGCGGCCAGCAGCAGCGCGTCGGCGTCGCCCGCGCCCTGGCCGCCGACCCGCCGGTGCTGCTGCTCGACGAGCCGTTCGGCGCGGTGGACCCGGTCGTGCGCGACCGCCTGCAGGGGGAGTTCCGCCGCCTGCAGAGCGAGCTCGGCAAGACCGCCCTGTTCGTCACCCACGACCTGGACGAGGCGGTGCGCCTGGCGGACCGCATCGCGGTGCTGTCCACCGGCGGGCACCTGGAGCAGTACGCCGACCCGGTGACGCTGCTGTCGCAGCCGGCCACCGACTTCGTCGTGGAGTTCGTCGGCTCGGACCGGGGCCTGCGCCGCCTGGCCGTCACCCCGATCCGCCCGGAGGACCTGGAGGCGCCCACCGTCCTGGCGCCGGGCGACGGCGTCGCGTACGCCTCCACCGCGCTGGAGGTCGACGGCCGCTCCTGGGGCGTGGTGCTCGAGCCCGACAGCCGCGAGCTCGTCGGCTGGGTGCCGCGGGCACCGCTGACCGAGGCCGCGCGCCGCGGGGACCGCGCCGGGCGGGTGGCGGACTGGACGCAGCCGTTCGCGACGACCGTGCAGCGGGCCGAGACGATGCGCACCGCGTTCTCCACGCTGCTGGCGCAGGAGCAGCGCTTCCTGCCCGTGCTGGACGGCGCGGAGTTCCTGGGGGTGCTCACCCCCGACGTGGTGCACACCGCCCTGCGCGCCGGTCGCGGCGCGGACGGGGGCGCCGCGACGGCCGGCAGCGGCAGCGGCAGCGGCGCGGCGTGATGCACCGGTGAGCGGCGCCGCCGGCGCCGCACGGGTCCTCGCCCTGGTCTACGGCGCCGGCGCCACCTCCGCGCTCGCCGCGATCGCCGTGCTCGGCGACTCCACCGCACCCACCTACGTGGCGGGGCTGACGGCGTTCTGGTGGCTGCTGCCGGCGCTGGCGCTCGTCCCGGCGGCCGTGGCGGTGCGCGCGTGGGCGGTGCTGGCGTCGGTGGTGGCGCCCGCCGTGGCGGCCGGTGCGCTGCTGGGCCCGTACGCGCTGCCGGGCCGCGGCGGCGGTGACGCGGACCTGCGGGTGGCGACGTTCAACCTCACCGGCACCCGCGGGCTGGACGGGCTGCGCCTGCTGGTGGAGCGGTGGGAGCCCGACGTGCTGCTGCTGCAGGAGGTCAGCCCCGCCGCCCGCCGGTTCCTCGACGAGCGCTACCCGCGGTACCCGCACCGCTGGTACGGCCCGGCGAGCACGGTGGGCGACGGCTCCGGCAGCAGCGACGGCGACGCCGTCTGGTCCACGGTGCCGGTGGTGGGCACGCAGGCGGTGCGGGGCCTGCCGGACGGCGCCCGGCCCGGCGAGGTGGTGGTCCTGGACGCCCGCGCCCTCGGGGGCCCGGCGCGGCTGCCCGTGCTCTCGCTGCACCTGGCCTCCCCCTGCCTGGGCTGCACCCCGCGCGAGGAGGAGGACAACCCCGCCGGCGGCACCGCGCGGGCGGCGCGCACGCGCGTGGCGGAGGCGCTGCGCTACGCCGACGTGGCCCGGGACCTGGCGGCCGACGGGCCCGTCGTGGTGGGCGGCGACCTGAACTCCTCGGACTTCAACGAGCCGCTGCGGGTGCTCACCGGGGACGGCCCGGACGGCGGTGGCCTGACCGACGTGCACCGGGTCGTCGGCGGCCGCCCGCAGCTGACCCGCGGGTCGAACCCCGGGTACGCGCGCGTCGACGCCGTCCTCGTGGCGGGGCTGGAGCCGGTGGCGGACGCGGAGGCGCCCTCGGGCGGCAGCACCCACTCCCCCGTCGTCGCGGACCTGCGCTGGGAGCGGTGAAACCCTCAAGCACACCTGCCCGGACGCCGACGCAGGGAGAGGACGAGCAGGTGGAGGAGCCGCCGGGCCGTCCGCCACCGCCGAGGAGAACCCCGCATGGACGCGCCCGACACCCCCCGCCGCCTGCTCGCCGACCGCTCGGTGACGACCAAGATCGCCGCGGCGGTGCTCGCGGCGTCCGCGGTCGCCGTCGGGGTCGGGGCCGTGGGCGTCTCCGGCATGGCGGGCCTCAACGAGGACCTGGAGGTCGTCGAGGCCCAGCACGTGGAGGGCATGCGAGCCATCGCCGACGTGCGCGCCGGGATCACCGCGATGTACCGGGCCGACATGCTGCACGGGCTCGGCGTCCCCGAGGTCGAGGGGGTCACGCCCCTCGAGGCGGCGCGGGCCGCCGACGAGCAGGTCGCGGAGGCGCTGGACCGGTACGCCGCCGGGTCCTCCGGCGCCACCGCGGGAGCCGTGGAGGACCTGCGCTCCTCCTACGGGGACTACGCGGCCCTGCGCGACGTGGTCCTGTTCCAGCAGGCCCCCCCGGCCGGCTTCACGATGCCGGCGGCCGAGCAGGTCGCTGCCAGCTTCACCGCCGCCGAGCAGGGCTTCGGCGCGGCGATCACCGCGCTGCAGGAGGCCGAGACCCAGCAGGCGCACGCCCGGGGCGAGCAGGCCGCGGCCGAGTACCGCACCGCCCGCACCACCGTGCTCGCCGCCCTCCTGGCCGGCCTGGCGCTCGCCGCGGCGCTCGCCGCGTTCGTCGTGCGCACGGTCCGCCGCCAGCTGACCTCGGTGGGCGCCGCCCTCGACGCGGTCGCCGCCGGCGACCTGACCGTGGCCGCCGCCGTCCACTCCCGCGACGAGCTGGGCACCATGGCGGGGGCCGTGAACCGCGCCCGCGACGGCATCGCCACCCTGGTGCGCCAGCTCTCGGAGTCCACCGGCACCCTCGACCACAGCTCCCGGCAGCTCGCCGGCGTCACCGAGCGCATCGCGGCCAGCGCGCAGGAGGCCGCCGGGCAGGCCGACGTGGTCGCCGCCTCCGCGGCGGACGTGTCCAGCAGCGTGCAGACCGTCGCCGCCGGCGCCTCGGAGATGGGCCTGTCGATCCACGAGATCTCCCAGAACGCCAACGACGCCGCCCGCGTGGCGCAGGAGGCCGTCGAGGTGGCCTCCCGCACCAACGAGACGGTCTCCAAGCTCGGGGAGTCGTCCGCCGAGATCGGCAACGTGGTGAAGGTCATCACCGCGATCGCCGAGCAGACGAACCTGCTCGCGCTGAACGCCACCATCGAGGCCGCCCGCGCCGGGGAGATGGGCAAGGGCTTCGCCGTCGTCGCCGGCGAGGTCAAGGAGCTGGCCCAGCAGACCGCGCAGGCCACCGAGGACATCGGGCGCCGGGTCGCGACCATCCAGACCGACACCGAGGGCGCGGTGCGGGCCATCGCGGACATCAGCCGCATCGTCGGGACCATCAGCGACTACCAGGGCACGATCGCCTCTGCCGTGGAGGAGCAGACCGCCACCACGGCCGCGATGAGCAGCAGCGTGGGCGAGGCGGCCGGGGGTGCCGCGGGCATCGCCGGCAGCATCGACGGGGTCGCCGAGGCCACCCGCACCACCACCGCTTCCCTCGCCGAGGGCGAGGCCGTCGCGCGCGAGCTGGCCGAGACCTCCGCACGGCTGCAGGAGCTGGTGGGCCGCTTCCGCGTCTGACGCACCGCCCCCGCGGGGGCGCACCCCGGCCCGGGGCCCGGCCGCTCAAGGCCGGGCCCCGGGCCGCCGATGCGTCCCGGGGGGACGCGCACCGCGGACCCGGGACGACGGGGGGGGCAGGACGACGTGAGCAGCGACGGGTACCGCGGGACGACGCAGCCGCAGGGGGCGTTGCGGCGCTGGCTGGCGGACCGGAAGGTCGGCACCCGACTGCTCATGGCCACCGCCCTGGTGGCGGTCGCCACCCTCGCCGTCGGTCTGGTCGCCCTGTCGGTGACCGCGGACCTGCGCTCGCAGCGGCAGGAGGAGGTGGGGCGGGCGGTGCCGTACATCACCGGGCTGCAGCAGGCCGCCCTGGCCGCCAAGGCCGCCGCCACCGACGAGCGCGGCTTCTTCATCACCGGCGAGCAGGACTTCGCCGACGAGAGCCTGGGCCGCCAGGAGGACTTCGACGCCGCGCTCGACCAGGCCCGCACCGCGGCCCGCACCGGCTCCGAGCGCGTGGCCGTCGACGCGATCGGCACGCAGGTGGACGCCTGGTTCGACGCGCTGCGCGCCGAGTACGCCCTCGCCGCCACCGACCGCGACGCCGCCGTGGCCGCCTCCTTCGGGCCCAACCGCGACGCCCGCAAGGCGTACGAGGAGGCGCTGGCGACCGAGACCGAGCGGGCGAGCGCCGAGCTGGCCGCCGGGCGCGAGTTCGCCGCCACCGTGCGCAGCGCGCAGCAGAGCGTGCTAGTGCTGCTCGTGGCGAGCCTCGCGGTGGCCGTGGCCGCCGCCCTGGTCATCCGCCGCAGCATCGTCGGCCCGCTGCAGCGGGTCACCGGCGTCCTGCAGCTGGTCGCCGAGGGCGACCTGACCGCGACGGTGGGCCTCGACAGCCGCGATGAGATCGGCACGATGGCGCGGGCGCTGGACCACAGCACGGACCGCTTCCGCGGCGCCGTGCAGCAGCTCACCGGCGAGGCGGGGCGGCTGGGCTCGTCCGCGCAGCAGCTGAGCCAGGTCTCCGCGGAGCTGTCCGCCGGGGCCGACGGCTCCGCGGCGCAGGCGCAGGTGGTCTCCGCCGCCACCGAGGAGATCAGCACCTCCATCGCCACCGTCGCCGCCGCCGGCGACGAGATGTCCGCGGCGATCCGCGAGATCGCCTCCTCCACCGCCGAGGCCTCCGGCGTCGCCGCGGCCGCCGTCTCCAGCGCCGGTGAGGCCTCGGCGATCCTGGAGCGCCTGTCCGCCTCCTCCCGGGAGATCGGCGAGGTCGTCAAGCTCATCACCTCCATCGCCGAGCAGACGAACCTGCTGGCGCTGAACGCCACCATCGAGGCCGCCCGGGCGGGGGAGATGGGCAAGGGCTTCGCGGTCGTGGCCGGGGAGGTCAAGGAGCTGGCGCAGCAGACCGCGCGGGCCACGGAGGAGATCACCGGCCGGGTGGGTGCCACCCAGGCCGACGCCTCGGCGGCCGCCAGCGCCATCGGCGGCATCACCGAGGTCATCGCCCGCATCGACGCGTTGCAGGCCACCATCGCCGCCGCGGTGGAGGAGCAGTCCGCCACCACCAACGAGATGGTGCGCAACGTCACCGAGGTCTCCACCGGCAGCCAGGAGATCGCCGCGAACGTCTCCGGCCTCGCGGACGCCGCGGCCCGCACGACCAGCAGCGCCGCCCGCACCGCCGGGGCGGCCGAGGAGGTCAGCGGCGCCGCCGACGACCTGCGCCAGATCGTCGGCACCTTCCGCTGCTGACGCACCGCCGGACCAGCGCCGTCGCCCCACCGCCGCGGGCGCCGGGGGCTCAACCCCGGCACCCGCGGATCCGATGATCCGGGGGTGACCCCTCCCGCCCGGCTGCGCAGCGCGGCCGTCCCGGCCGGGTTCGCCGTGCTGCACGCCCTGGCCGTGCTGCTGGGGCGGGCCTCGGTGCCCGAGGGCGCCGCGGTGGCCGTGCTGTGGCCCGCGGCGGGCGTCGGGTTCGCCTGGCTGGCGCGGTCCTGGAGCGACCCGCGCGCCCGCCGGCGTGACACGGTCCTGCTGCTGGGCTCCGGCGCGGCGGCGCAGCTGCTCAGCGGGCAGGCAGCGGCGGCGGCGCTGCTGATGGCCGCCTCGGGTGCCGTGCACGCCCTCACGGCCTGCTGGGTGCACCACCACCTGCAGCCGCGGGGCTTCCGGTTGCGCAGCCCCCGGGACGTGTGGGTCCTGCTGCTCGCGGCGACCACCGGTGCCCTGGCCGGCGCGGTCGTGGGGATTCCCGCCGTCACGCTCACCTTGGGTGCCGAGCCCGTCACCGCCCTGGTGGGCTGGGCGGTGCGCCACACCGCGAGCACCCTGCTGGTGGCGGTGCTGTGGCTGCGCGCCGGCGACCGGCAGCGCACCGAGGTGCGCTGCGAGGCCGGCCGCGCGGAGGTGCTGCTGGTCACCGTCGCCGCCTGCACCTTCTTCGGCTGGCTGTTCGCGCAGCCGTTCAGCCTGCCGCTGGCGTTCCTGCTGGCGCCGGTGTCGGTGTGGGTGGGCCTGCGGCTGTCCTCCACCACGGCCCTGTGGGCGACGGTGCTGGGCGGTGCCGCCATGGTCCTGCTCCCGGGGGTGGGCGTCTTCCAGACCCTGCCCGGCCCGCGCGCCGTCCTCTTCGCGCAACTGCTGGTGATCGTGCTCGTCGTCGTCGTCGCCCCCCTGGTGCTGCACCGCGAGGAGCGCGACCGCCTGGACGCCGAGGTGCGCGCCGTGCATCGCCGGGCGGCGGCCGCGCTGGAGCACCAGGCCCGCCACGACGCGCTGACGGGGCTGCCCAACCGGGTGCTGCTGCGCGAGCGGCTGGAGGAGGCGCTCGCCGGAGGCAGCGCGGGGGTCCTGTACTGCGACCTGGACGGCTTCAAGGACGTCAACGACACCGCCGGGCACGGCGCCGGCGACGACGTGCTGCGGGAGGTCGCCGGCCGCTTCGCCGCCCGCCTGCGCCCCGCCGACACCCTGGCGCGCCTGGGCGGGGACGAGTTCGCCGTGCTGTGCCCGGCGGGCTGCGGGGTGGACGGGCTGCGCGAGGCCGGCGAGCGCCTCGTCGCGGCGCTGCACGAGCCGGTCGTCGTGGCCGCGGGCACCTTCGCCGTCGGGGTGAGCGTCGGCGCCGCCACGGCCGGGTCCGGCGGCAGCCCCGCCGAGCGCGCCGAGCGGCTGCTGGCCGTGGCCGACGCGGCCATGTACGCGGCCAAGCGCGCCGACAAGCACCGCGTGCACGTGCACGCCGACCCGGTGCGGCTGCCGCGCCAGGCGGTCGGTCAGGCGGGCGAGCCGTCCCCGTCGGAGCCGTCACCCTCCGGGGGCACCCGGCAGTAGCGCTCCACGACCAGGCCGGCGGCCAGCAGGAGGGCGGAGACCACCAGGTCGGCGAGCGCGACGAGGAACTGCTCCCGGCGCGCGGCGATCTCCAGCGTGGGCAGGTAGTGCACGGCGAACCCCGCCGAGACGCCCGCGAACAGGGCACCGGCCACCGAGGCCGCCTTCGCCAGCACCGCGGTGCGCGCCGCGCGCAGGGCGTCGATGCGGCGGGCGCGGTCGCCGCGCACCCACTGGCGCACCGGCCAGCCCAGGCCGAAGACCGCCACGGCCAGCAGCGTGAGCGTCAGGACCGTGCGCCACAGCAGCTGCGGCTCGACCGCGCCGGTGGCCGTCCAGGCCCGCAGCCCCGACCACGTCAGCACCGCGGCGAGGAAACCGACGGCCAGCAGCACCCCGGGGCGGGTGGGCCTCACGCGTCCTCCCCCACCAGGCGGGCCAGCAGCTCGCGCACCGGGCCGCCGCGCGGGCCCGGCAGCACCGCGCCCGGGTCCAGCTGCGCCCAGGGCGCCAGCACGAAGGTGCGCTCGTGCGCGCGCGGGTGCGGCAGGACCAGGTCCGGCTCGTCCAGCACGAGGTCGCCGTGGGCGACGACGTCCACGTCGATGGGGCGCGCGCCGCCGGGGACCTTCACCGAGCGGTCGAGCCCGCCGCGGCGCTCCACCTCGTGGCACAGGGCCAGCAGCTCCCGAGGCGCCAGCTCGGTGCGACCGAGCACGACGAGGTTGAGGAACTCCGGCTGCTCGCGCACCGGGCCCACCGGTTCGCTCGCCAGGGGTTCGGAGACCGCGTCCACGACGAGGCCGTCCGCGGCGCGCAGGGCGGCCACCGCCGCGTCCAGGGCCGCCGCCCGGTCGCCCAGGTTCGCGCCCAGCGACAGCACCACCGGCAGGGGGCGGCCCGTGTCCCGGGCCCCGGCGGCGCTCACGCCCGCACCCGCCGCACGGCCACCTCGACGTCGTCGAACGGCACGCTCAGCGGCGCCTGCGGCTTGTGCACGACGACGTCCACGGCGGCCACCCGCGGCGAGCGCGCCAGGCAGGCGGCCGCGACCCGCTCGGCCAGCGTCTCCAGCAGCGCCACCGGTTCGCCGGTCAGCACGGTCACCAGCTCCTCGGCGAGCGCGCCGTAGTCGACGGTGGCGGTCAGGTCGTCGCCGGCGGCGGCCTCGGCGACGTCCAGGTGCAGCGCGACGTCCAGCGCGAACGTCTGCCCGTCGCGGCGCTCGGCCTCGAAGACGCCGTGCCGGCCGACGGCCCGCAGGCCGCGCAGCACCACGCGGTCCAGCACCCGGCCGTCCGCGGTGGTCACGGGCCCGGCGGCGTCCAGGGAGCTCACGGCACCCCCGCACCGGCGGTGGCGGCCTCGGGCGTCCCCGCGCCCGCGAGGGCCCACGCCCGCGCGACCCGCACGGCCGCCGCGGAGGCCGCGGCCTCGTGCACCCGCACGCCCCACGCGCCGGCGGCCGCGGCCAGCGCGGACACCGCCGCGGTGGCGTCGTCGCGCCCGGCGGGCGGCGGGACGGTCCCGTCCCCGGCGGCCAGCAGCGCGCCCAGGAACCGCTTGCGGGAGGCGCCCACCAGCAGCGGGCGGCCCAGCCGGGCCAGCCGCGGCAGCGCCGCCAGCAGCGCCCAGTCGTGCTCGGCGACCTTCGCGAAGCCCAGGCCGGGGTCCAGCACGACGCGGGCGGGGTCCACGCCGGCGGCGGTGACGGCGTCCAGGCGGCCCGCCAGCTCGCGCTCGACCTCGGCGACGACGTCGCCGTAGACGGCCAGGGAACCCATGACGTCGGAGTGCCCGCGCCAGTGCGAGAGCACGTACCCGGCGCCCAGCTCCGCCACGGTGGGGGCCATCGCCGGGTCGGCCAGGCCGCCGGAGACGTCGTTGACGAGGACGGCGCCGGCCTCCACGGCGGCGCGGGCGACGTCGGCGCGCATCGTGTCCACGCTGACCGGCACGCCCCGGCCGGCGAGCTCGCGCACCACCGGGACGACGCGGCGCAGCTCCTCGCCCGCCTCGACGCGCCCGGCGCCGGGGCGGGTGGACTCCCCGCCCACGTCCACGACGTCGGCACCGGCGGCGGCCAGCGCCAGCCCGCGGGCGACGGCGTCGTCCACGGCGAGGAAGCGCCCGCCGTCGGAGAAGGAGTCGGCGGTGACGTTGACGACGCCCACGACGCGGCAGCGGCCCGGCGCCAGCAGCGCGTCCAGCGCAGCCGGGAGCGCGCTCACCGGTGGCCCGCCACGATGAGGCTCATCGCCTCCGCGCGGGTCGCGGGGTGGCGCAGCCCGCCGCGCACCGCGGAGGTGATGGTCTTCGCGCCCGGCTTGCGCACGCCCCGGTACGTCATGCAGGAGTGCTCGCACTCCACGACGACGATGACGCCGCGCGGGTGCAGCCCGTCGACGAGGGCGTCGGCGACCTGCGTGGTCAGCCGTTCCTGCAGCTGCGGGCGCCGGGCGTACACGTCCACCAGGCGGGCCAGCTTCGACAGGCCCGTCACCCGGCCGTGCTCGCCGGGGATGTAGCCGACGTGCGCGACGCCGTGGAACGGCAGGAGGTGGTGCTCGCACGTGGACTGCACCTCGATGTCCTTCACGAGGACCAGCTCGTCGTGCTCGAGGCCGAAGTCGGTGACCAGCACGTCGGCGGGTTCCTGCGCCAGGCCCGCGAACAGCTCCCCCGCCGCCCGCGCCACCCGCGCCGGGGTGTCGCGCAGCCCCTCGCGCTCGGGGTCCTCGCCGATGGCCAGGAGGAACTCCCGGACGGCGGCCTCGGCGCGCGCGGTGTCGACGCCCGCGCGCGCCGGGGTGCCGGCGGTGGTCGGACCGGGGGTGGTGCCGCCGGTCACGGCTCCTCGTGGGTGCGGTTCAGCGGCACCTGCGCCCCGTGCCCGTTGAGGGCGGCGCGCTCGCGCGGGCCGGCCACCGGCGGGAGGTCGGAGACGTGGCGGCGCTCGCTGGACAGCCACACCGGCCGCTGCGGGCGCTTGACGACGGGCGCGAAGATCTCCGCCAGCTCGGCCTGGTTGAGGGTCTCCTTGTCCAGCAGGGCGACGACGAGGTCGTCGAGGACCTGCCGGTGCTCCACGAGGATCTCCCACGCCTCGTCGTGGGCGGCCTCGATGAGGCGGCGGACCTCCTCGTCGACGATGCCGGCGACGCCCTCGGAGTAGTCGCGCTCGTGGCCCATGTCGCGGCCGAGGAAGACCTCGCCGCCACCGGTGCCGAGCTTGATGGCGCCGATGCGCTCGCTCATGCCGTACTGGGTGACCATCTTGCGGGCCATCCCGGTGGCCTTCTCGATGTCGTTCGAGGCGCCCGTCGTGGGGTCGTGGAAGACGAGCTCCTCGGCGACGCGGCCGCCCAGGGCGTACGCGAGCTGGTCGAGGATCTCGTTGCGGGAGGTGGAGTACTTGTCCTCCGTGGGCAGCACCATCGTGTAGCCCAGGGCCCGCCCGCGCGGCAGGATCGTCACCTTCGTCACCGGGTCGGTGTTCGGCAGGGCCGCCGCCACCAGGGCGTGCCCGCCCTCGTGGTAAGCGGTGACCTTCAGCTCCTTCTCGCTCATCCGGCGGGTGCGCTTCTGCGGGCCGGCCATGACGCGGTCGATCGCCTCGTCGAGGGCGGCGTCGTCGATGACCTTCGCGCCGGCGCGGGCGGTGAGCAGCGCGGCCTCGTTCAGGACGTTGGCGAGGTCCGCGCCGGAGAAGCCGGGCGTGCGGCGGGCCACGGAGAGCAGGTCGATGCCCGGGGCCATGGGCTTGCCCTTGGCGTGCACCTGCAGGATCTTGTGCCGGCCCTCCATGTCGGGGGCCTCCACCGCGATCTGCCGGTCGAAGCGGCCCGGGCGCAGCAGCGCCGGGTCCAGGATGTCGGGGCGGTTGGTGGCCGCGATGAGGATGACGTTCGTCTTGACGTCGAAGCCGTCCATCTCCACGAGCAGCTGGTTCAGGGTCTGCTCGCGCTCGTCGTGCCCGCCGCCCAGGCCGGCGCCGCGGTGCCGGCCGACGGCGTCGATCTCGTCGACGAAGATGATCGCGGGGGCGTTCTGCTTGGCCTGCTCGAAGAGGTCGCGCACGCGGGAGGCGCCGACGCCGACGAACATCTCCACGAAGTCCGAGCCGGAGATCGAGTAGAACGGCACCCCCGCCTCCCCGGCGACGGCGCGCGCGAGGAGGGTCTTGCCGGTGCCGGGCGGGCCGTAGAGCAGGACGCCCTTGGGGATCTTCGCGCCGACGGCCTGGAACTTGCCGGGCTCGGAGAGGAACTCCTTGATCTCGTGGAGCTCCTCGACGGCCTCGTCGGCGCCGGCGACGTCGGCGAACGTCGTCTTGGGGGTGTCCTTGGTCATCATCTTGGCCTTGGACTTGCCGAACTGCATGACCCGGCTGCCGCCGCCCTGCATCTGGCTCATCAGCCACCAGAACAGCAGCAGGAGCAGGAGGATCGGGCCGACCGTGAACAGCAGGGAGGAGAGGATGCTCGTGGTCGGCACCTCGTCCGTGACGCTCTCGACGTCCGAGGCCTCCAGGGCCCTCAGCACCTCGTCACCGCGCTGGGAGATGTAGTACGAGCGCACGGTGGTCGCGCCGTCGACGTCCACGCCCTCCTTCAGGCGCAGCTCGATGCGCTGGTTGCCGTCGGTGAGGGTGGCGCTCTCGACCTGGTTGTCGTCGATGAGCTCCAGGGCGCGCGTGGTGGACACCTCGGTGGTGCCGCTGGAGGCGAAGAAGGACGCGCCGATCGCCACGACCGCGACGGCCACCACGATCCACAGCCACGGCCCGCGGACTACACGCTTGAGGTTCGACATCGTGTGGAGGGGTCGCCCCCTGTCCCTCCTGCTCGGTCCTGCCAGACGCTCGACGGTACACCGGGGCGACGACACGCCGCCCCGGCGAGTCGTGCGCCCGGTTGTCAGCGGGACCAACGGGCGGCGGCGGGCTGCTGTTCCGGTCGCGTCCCACCGGTTCGCCGTGAGCGGAAGAGCGGTGAGTGCAACGCACGCCCCTCGAGCGCCCCCTCCTCTCACTTTCGGCCTCGCCCGAAGTGGAAGAGGCCGGGTGCTGTCCGGCCGGGCGCGATGCGCACTCCCTGCTCCACCAGCCCGTCGAGCCGGGTCCGGGGCACTCGTGCAGTGGTGCTCCGGTCGGGGCCTCACCGCAGTGCAGAGCGCCGGCAGGGGTCATCGCACTCGCACGACTGCGGCCTCGACGAGCGCCTTGGCTCGACGCAGGGCCGCGAGGCAGTTGGCCGACGAGACGTTGCTGAGGCCGTGGTGCCCCGCGTCCTCGAGGTCGAGGATCTCGCGCAGGGCGCGCGCCAGGGCCGCGTCCGCCGTGACCTCCTGGAGCAGAGCGATCGCCTGCCGGTAGTCCTGCCCCCGGGACCGGACCCCGGCCGAGGCGCAGCAGATGGCGTCCGCTGCGGCGATGGCGGCCAGGACGGCGTTGCCGGTCGCGACGGTGGCCGCCTCGGAGAGCTCCTCCGACTGCACGAGCTCGGCCGCCTCCAGGTGCAGCTGGGCCTGCCGCAGGCGGGTGCGGGCATCGACCGCCGTGCACGTCCCGGTCCGTCCCGGCCGGCCGCTCACGCACGCGCCCCTTCCGCCAGCAGCGCCCGCAGCCCCGGCCCGGCGAGCACCCGGCCGTCGGCCCGCAGACCGGCCAGCAAGGGCTGCCCCTCTCGGACGGCCGTCGACAGCTGTGAGCGCGTGACCTGCACGAACTGCACCGCGTTGCCCGTCAGCGCCTCCAGGTCCTCCCCCAGCCGGTGCACCTGCTCGCCCCACGGGCCGTCGAGGTCGACGCCGTCGTCGCGCACGAGCAGCAGGTCCAGGTCGCTGTCGGGCCCGGCCTCGCCCCGAGCCCAGGACCCGAAGAGGACCGCCGCCACCGCGGGGAGGGACCACTGCCGCAGGCGCTCGACCAGCCGCTCCTCGACCGTTCCCGTGGCGTTCACCGCCGCCAGCACGGCGCCGGCGAGGACGTGGTCCCGGTTGAGGCGGTACTGGACCGCCGGCCCGGTGTCCTCGGCGAGCAGCAACCCGTGGGCGAGCAGCCGGTGCAGGCACGCACGGGTCTGTGCGTACGAGCGACCGGCCAGCCGGGCGATCGCCGCGCCGTTGAGGGGCCGATGGGTGCGGGCGAGAGCGTGCAGCACGTCGGCGTCCACCGTGGGTGCGATGGACCGCAGCGGGTTGGTGGCGTCCACAACAGAACTCTATCGGTATTCCGATAGAGTTATCGGCATACCGATACGCTTTTCTGCGCTGAGCGTGCCAGGCACCCGCGCGGCGGTCAGCTGTAGACGTGCGGGGCGAGCGTGGCGACGCAGTCGAGGTTGCGGTACTTGTCCGCGAAGTCCAGGCCGTAGCCGACGACGAACTCGTTGGGGATGTCGAAGCCCACGTAGGCGACGTCCACCTGCACCTTCGCCGCCTCCGGCTTGCGCAGCAGCGTGCACACCCGCACCGACGCCGGCTCGCGCGAGCCGAGGTTCGCCAGCAGCCACGACAGGGTCAGGCCCGAGTCGATGATGTCCTCCACCACGAGGACGTGGCGGCCGGAGATGTCGGTGTCGAGGTCCTTGAGGATGCGCACCACGCCGGAGGACTTCGTGCCCGAGCCGTAGGAGCTGACGGCCATGAAGTCCATCGACAGCGGGATGCTCATGGCCCGCGCCAGGTCCGCCATGACCATGACGGCGCCCTTGAGGACGCCGACCAGCAGCACGTCCTTGTCCCGGTAGTCCTCGTCCAGCTGGGCGGCGAGCTCGGCGACGCGGGCGGCCACCTGCTCGCGGCTGAGCAGGACGTGGTCGAGGTCGGTGCCTGCGTCGGCGGCGTCCACGGGGTCCTCCGTGCGGTCGGTTCGGCGGGGTCTGGCTGCGGGCGCTCAGCCGGTGGGGTCCCCACCCGCGGGCGTGAGCACGAGCCTGCCACACGCCCGGTGCGCCCTCGCACCCCCCGGCAGGTGCACCGGCCCCTGCCCGCGCCAGCGCAGCAGCAGCGCGTCGACGGCGTCGACGTGCCGCGCCGCCAGCACCCCCGCGGGGCAGCCGGCCGCCAGCGCCGCCGACCGCAGCCAGCGCCGCCGCAGCGCCGCCGGCGCCGCCAGCAGCTCGGTGACCGCCGCGGAGCTGCCGGCGGCGCCGTCGGGGTCGGCGCGGAACGGGTCGCGCCGCGCGGCCAGCTCGTCGAGGGCGTCGGCGTCCTCGCGCAGCGCCGCCGCGGAGCGGGCCAGCGCGGCCGCCACCCCCGGCCCCAGCGCCGCCTCCAGCGCCGGCAGCGCCTCGTGGCGGGCGCGGGCGCGCGCCAGGCGCCGGTCGGCGTTGGACGGGTCCTCCCACGGCGCCAGGCCCCGCGCCGCGCAGGCGGCCCGCACCACCGCGCGCGGCACCCCCAGCAGCGGCCGGCGGAACACCCCGCGCACCGCCGGCATCCCCGCCAGGGACCGGGTGCCCGAGCCGCGCGCCAGCCCCAGCAGGACCGTCTCCGCCTGGTCGTCCAGGGTGTGCCCCAGCAGCACCGCGACGGCCCCCGCCTCCGCCGCCAGCCGCTCCAGGGCGGCGTACCGGGCGGTGCGGGCGGCGGCCTCGGGACCACCCGAGCGGCCGACGGCCACCCGGGTGAGCAGGACCGGGTCCAGGCCCAGCGGGCCGGCGCACGTCTCCCGCACCCGCCGCGCCACCTCCGCCGAACCCGGGTGCAGGCCGTGGTCGACGCTCACCGCCCCGGCGCGCAGCCCCGCGCGGGGCGCCTCGAAGGCCAGCGCCGCCGCCAGCGCCAGGGAGTCCGCGCCACCGCTGCACGCGGCGAGCACCAGGGAGCCCGGCGCGGCGGCCAGCGCGCGCAGGTCCGCGCGCACCGCCACCCGCACCGCCGCCACCTCCCGCGCCGGCCCGGTCACCGGTGCGCGCGCCTCAGCCGTGCACCCGGCGCACCCACGCCGCCGGGTCGGCGACCTCCTCCGGGGACGGCAGGGCGTCGGGACCGGACCACACGACGTTCAGGCCGTCCCAGCCGACCCGGTCCAGCACCCCGCGCACGAAGCGGGCGCCGTCGGCGTACTGGCGGGTCTTCGCGTCCAGGCCCAGCAGGCGGCGGGTGACCTGGTCCAGCGAGCCGCGACCGCGCCGGCGCTCGGTGAAGCGCGCCCGGATCGTCGCCACGGTGGGCACCACCTGCGGGCCGACGTCGTCCATGACCACGTCGGCGTGCCCCTCCAGCAGCGACATGACCGCCACCAGGCGGCGCACCCGCTCGCGCTGCTCCGGCGTCTGCAGCAGGTCCGCCACGCCCGCGCCCGAGCCCTGCTCGCCGCGCAGCAGGTCCGGCAGGCCGCGCACCACGCCGCCGAGGCGCTCGGCGAGGTCGCGCGGCTGGGCGAGCAGGTCCGCGGACAGCTCGCGCGCCTGGTCGGTCACCCAGCGGCGCAGCCACGGGTTCGCGCCGAACTGCAACCGGTGCGCCTCCTCGTGCAGGCACACCCAGCGGCGGAAGTCGGCGGGCACCACCTGCAGGTCCCGCTCGACCTGCAGCACGTTCGGGGCCACCAGCAGCAGCCGCCCGGGCCCGCCGGAGTCGACGCCGGAGAAGACGTCGAACTGCCCCAGCACCCGCGAGGACAGGAACGCCAGCAGCGCACCCACCTCCCCGCCCGTGGTGCGCCGGCCGACGGCGGTGGCGGCGCGGTCGGCGCGCCCGCCGGGGCGGGCGCGGGGAGCAGGCGGCAGCGGCACGGCGACCGGTTCCAGCAGGGCGCGGAACGCCTCCACGTTGGCGCGCGCCCACGAGGCCCGGTCCACCACGAGGGCCGGCGGCTCGGGCGCCAGGGCCGGGTCGCGGTGCAGGCGGGCGGTCGCGGAGACCGGCCCGGCGGCCTGCGCGGCGGCCTCGCGCAGCGCGCCGACGACGTCGGCCACCTCCTCGCGCCCGGCGGACGGCCCCGGCGGCACCAGGCGGGCGGCCAGCCGCGCGCCCAGGTCGAAGTCCACGAACGCCCCCACGGTGCGCACCGCCGAGCGGTCCCCGGGGTGCCCCCCGTCCCGCGTGGCGGCGCTGCTGCGCTGCGCGCTGTCGGCGTGACGGCCCCCCGGTGCGTCCATGGCGGCACGCTACGCGCCGCGCCCGGCGGGGCACGCGGCGCGGTGGGGCTGGGCCGTGCGGGGGACGGGAGGGTCAGGAGCAGCCGCAGCCGGCGAGCGCGGCGGCGAACGCGTCCTCGGCGGCGCGCGCGCCCCACGAGGCGCCCGCGGGCACCGCGTCGGTCATGACCGCGAAGGCCAGCGGGCGGCCGTCGGCGTCGCGCACGTACCCGGCCAGGGAGCTGACCCCGGTCAGGGTGCCGGTCTTGGCGCGCACCACGCCCGCGCCGGCGGCGGCCGCGCCGCCGTAGCGCTCGGCGAGGGTGCCGGTCACGGCCGCGACGGGCAGGCCGCTGACCAGCGCGGACAGCTCCGGGTGCCCGTCGGCGGCGGCCAGCACCAGCAGGTCGGTGAGCACCCGGGCGGGCAGCCGGTTGCCGTGGCCGAGCCCGCTGACGCCCTGCAGCTGCACGCCGGTGACGTCCACGCCGAGGTCGGCGACGGCCTGCGCGACGGCGGCCGCCGCGTCCTCGAAGGTGCCGGGGCGGCCGTCGGCCAGCGCCACCCGGCGGCCCAGCACCTCGGCGAGGGTGTTGTCGCTGGCGGTGAGCATCAGCTCGACCTGCCGGGCGGTGGTGGCGGACTCCACCCGGGCCAGCACGGGCGCGGCGGGGTCGGCCGCGGCGCGCGCCACACCGCCGTCGACGTCCGCGGGGGCGAGCGCGATCCCCCGTTCGCTCAGCAGCCGCGCGAAGGTGCGCGCCGCCTCCAGCGCCGGGTCCGCGGCGCGCGGCGCCTCCCGCCCGGCCACCAGGCGCCCCTCGTCCACGGCGAGGGGCGCGACGGGCGCGACGTACCCGGCGGCGACGTCACCGGCGCCCCAGGCGGGCGAGACGGCCGCACCGGTGAACAACCCGTCGTCCAGCCGCACCGCGACGGTGGTGCGGCCCGCCTCGCGCAGGGCGCTCGCGGTGGCGTCGGCGAGGTCGGCCAGGCCCGCGCGCCCGGCGACGGCGCCGGGGTCGCCGGCGCCCGCGGCCAGCAGCACGTCGCCACCGGCGACGAGCACCACCTCGTCGGGCGAGGTGCCCTCGACCACGGTGGTCGCGGCGCGGGAGGCGGGCCCCAGCACGTGCAGCGCCGCGGCGGCGGTCAGCAGCTTGGTGACGGAGGCGGGGGTGCGCGGCTCGTCGGCGGCGCGGGCCAGCAGCACCTCGCCGGTGAGGGCGTCGGCGACGACGGCGGAGGGCGCGGGCCCCAGGGCCGGGTCGGCCAGCGCGGCGGCCACCCGCTGCTGCAGCGCCGCCGGGTCCGGCACGGGGGCACCGGTGGGCGGCGGGGCCAGCACGGGGGCGGCGCCGTCGGCGGGCAGGGCGGCGGCCGGGGCGGTCGGCAGCGGCGGCGCGGTCGGCGGCGGCGTGGTGGTCAGCGGGCCGGGCACGGCGCCGGCGACGTCAAGCCCGGCGTAGCCGCCGGCGAGCAGCACGGCCGCGGCCGCACCGGCCAGCCCCACCACGGCTCTGCGCACCAGGCCCCCCGCCCGTCGTCCCGACACGCCCGGTCCACCGCCGGGCACCACCCGTCCGCAGCGGCACGGGGACTGCGCGACACTAGCGCGACCGCCGGGCGCCGGACGTGGCGCCGGCCGACAGGACGGGCCCGGCCGGGCCCTGCGAGAGGAGCAGCGTGACCAAGGCACCCACGTCGGAGAACCACCCCTCGGACGAGGTCGTGAAGCCGACGCAGCCGACCGAGTTCGACGCGACCATCGAGATCCCCAAGGGCCAGCGCAACAAGTACGAGGTCGACCACGAGACCGGGCGCATCCGGCTGGACCGCATGCTCTTCACGTCCACGCGCTACCCGCACGACTACGGGTTCATCGAGGGCACGCTGGGCGAGGACGGCGACCCGCTGGACGTGCTGGTCCTCCTGGACGAGCCCACGTTCCCGGGCTGCCTCATCGCCTGCCGCCCCATCGGCATGTTCCACATGCGCGACGAGGCCGGCGGTGACGACAAGGTCCTCGCCGTGCCGGCGGGCGACCCGCGCTGGGACAAGGTCCAGGACCTGGACGACGTCAGCGAGTTCGACCGCCTGGAGATCCAGCACTTCTTCGAGACCTACAAGGACCTCGAGCCGGGCAAGTCCGTGGAGGGCGCCAACTGGACCGGCCGCGCGGAGGCCGAGAAGGAGATCCAGGCGTCGTACGAGCGGGCCAGGGGCACCTCGTACGAGGCCGGCGCCGGCGGTCACTGACCCCCGCACCCCCGGGCGGTGCGCCGCCCGGGGGTGGTCAGGCCGGGCGGGTGCCGTGCGGCAGCAGCCCGGAGCGGTAGATCGAGGCGGTGCGCACGACGGCCCCGGTGTGCGGGGCCTCCACCATGCGGCCGGGCGAGACCACCATGCCGACGTGGTGGACCGTGGACGGGTCCGAGGTGTCGGTGGCGTAGAAGACGAGGTCCCCCGCGCGCAGCTGCGCCAGCGGCACCTTCGCCTGACCGGAGTACTGCAGGCGCGAGGAGTGCGGCAGCCGCACCCCGGCGGCCTCCCAGGCGCGCAGCGTCAGCCCGGAGCAGTCGAAGGCGTCGGGACCATCACCGCCCCACAGGTAGGGGTCGCCGAGCTGCCCGAGGGCCCAGGCGACGGCGGTGTCCGCCCCGGGGGTCGGCCCGGCGGCCGGCGCGGGCGCCGCCCCGGCCGTGCCGGCGGCCCCGACCTCGCTGCGCACCGCGGCCTCGCGCCGCGCCTCCTCCTCGGCGGCCAGGCCGGCCTGGCGCTCGCGCTCCAGCTCCACGGACGTGCTGCGCAGCCGGGCCAGCTCGGCGATGAGCTCCTCGGTGCGGGCGCGGGTGGCGGCGACGAGGGCCTGCGCCTCGGTGGCGGCGGCCTCGGCGGCGGCGCGGGCCTCGGCGGCGGCGGCGGTGGCCCGCTGCTGGGCCGCGGCGGCGGCGTCGGCGGCGGCGCGGGCGTCCTCGGCGCGCCGGTGCGCCTCGTCGGCGGCGGTGACGGCCTCGTCCCGGGAGCCGGTGACGTGGGCCAGGGTCGCGGTGCGCTCCGCGAGGTCCTGCGGGGAGCGCGCCGCCAGCAGGGAGGCCAGCGGGCCCAGGTCGCCGGCGCTGCTGCGGTAGCTGCGGGAGGCGAAGCGCCCCAGCGCCAGGCGCGCCCGCGCCAGGGAGGTCCCGGCGGCCGCGGCGGCCTCCGACGCGCTCGCGGCCTCGGCGGCCCGCTGCCGCAGGACGGCCTCGGCCTCGGCGTGGTCCTCGACGGCCACCGACACCCGCACGTGGGCGGCCTCGAGCTCGGCCTGCCGGGCGGTCAGCTCCGCCTGCAGGGCGGCGACGCGGGCGGCGGCGTCGTCGGCCGCACGACGGGCGGCGTCCACGTCCTCGCCGCTGGGGACGGGGGCGGCGGCGGCCGGGACGGCGGTCAGCAGGGGCAGGGCACCCGCGGCGGCCAGGAGCAGCGCCCGGCGGGTGGTGCGCTCAGCCACGACCGGCGCCCGCCGCTGTCGCGTCGCGGTCCGCGACCAGTCGTGTCACAGCGGGCAGGCTAACGAGGAACCACCCCGCCGGGAACACCCGCCCGCTCCCCGCCGGGACGCGTCCGCACGGGTGCGCGCTCCCGCCGGCCGCACCGGAGCACGAGGTGCGGAGCGTACGATCGAGGGCTGGACCGCGGGCCCCACCCGTGCAGCGCGGCGACGGAGGACGGGGAGGAGCTGCCGTTGAGCGAGCTCATGCAGATCGGCGAGGTGGTCGAGCGCGTCGGCTACAGCTTCCGCACCATCCGGTACTACGAGGAGATGGGCCTGGTCACGCCGTCGGCGCGCACCCCGGGCGGTTTCCGCCTGTACACCGAGCTGGACGTGTACCGGCTCCTGGTCCTCAAGCGCATGAAGCCGCTGGGCTTCTCCCTCGACGAGATGCGCGAGCTGCTCGGCATCCTCGACGCCCTCGACGGCCGGGTGCTCTCCGACACCCCGCGCGAGGAGCTGTTCGACCAGCTCGACACCTTCCGCGCCGCCGCCGACACCCGCGTGCAGCAGCTGCGCGACAAGCTCACGATGGCCGAGGAGTTCGCGCAGCGGCTGCGCGACGAGGCCGCCGGCCGCAGCGGCGGCAGCTCCCCCGCCCCCGCGGCGGTGCTGCACGAGGACGCCGCGGCGAGCTGACCCGCGCGCCGGCCCGGCGGTCAGCCCGCGAAGGGCAGCACCGGCAGGCCCCGCACGCCCGGCACGTACCGGAAGAGGCTGCCCGCCGCCGGGTCGTCGTCGTCGGCCAGGTTCTCCCGCGAGGTGGTGATGAACAGCTCGCCGAGGTCGTCGCCGCCGAAGGTGCACGCCGTCACCTGCCGCGCACCGACCTCCACCACGGCGTCCAGCGTGCCGTCCGGGGCGTAGCGGCGCACCGAGGAGCCGCCGAACAGGGCCGTCCACACCCCGCCCTCGGCGTCCACGCACAGCCCGTCGGGGTTGAAGCGACCGGAGTCGTCGTTGACCTGCGCGAACGGGCGTCGGTTCACCAGCCCCGCCTCGCGGTCGTAGTCGAAGACGTCGGTGCGGCCGGTGGGGGTGTCGTTGTAGTACGCCAGCGCGCCGTCGGGGCTGAAACCGAGGCCGTTGGAGATGGTCACGCCCGTCAGCACCGTGCGCACCGACCCGTCGGGGTCGAGGCGGTGCACCGAGCCGCGGCCCTCGCCGGCGCCGCCGGACTGCTCGTACGCCATCGAGCCGGCGTAGAAGCGGCCGTCGGGGTCGCAGCCGCCCTCGTTCATCCGCAGCCCGGCGTCGGCCCCCCACAGCTCCGCAAGCGGCGTCAGGGAGCCGTCGGCGTCCTCCAGGACGAACCCGCGCTCGACCGCCACGACGGCGCCGCCGCCGGTGCGCGGGCGCACGATGGCCGCGACGTCGCCGTAGTGCCGGCGCGTCAGCTCCCCGGAGGGGGTCAGCGTGAGCACGTCACCGGCGATCATGTCGACGAAGCGCAGGCCGCCCCAGGAGGGGGACCAGCACGGCCCCTCGCCGTGGTAGACGACCCGGTCGGTGATGCGTTCCGCTGCGGCCACGCCCCGCACCCTAGGGGGCTGCGCGTCGCCGCGCCCGGGTGGCCCCGCCCCACCGCCCGCCCCACCGCCCGACGCGCCGCGTCACAGCGCCGCCGTCGGCAGGTACGCCAGCTCCGGGCGCCCGGAGCCGCCGTAGCGCGGTTCCCTGCGCACTCGCCCGGCGCCGGCCAGGTGCTCCAGGTAGCGGCGGGCGCTGACGCGGGAGAGGCCGGTGGCGGCGGCCGCCTCCGCCGCGGACAGGCCGGTGCCGGGCGGCGCGGCGCGCAGCGCGCCGACGACGGCCTGCAGGGTGGCGGGGGCGACCCCGCGCGCGGGCCCGGCGGAGGTGCGCAGCTGCGCCAGGGCCTCGTCGATGGCGTCCTGGTCCATGGCGGCCCCCGCGGCACCACCGGCGCGGGCCACCTCGTCGCGGAAGCGCGCGTAGGAGCGCAGCCGCTCCTCCAGCGACGCCGCCGTGAACGGCTTCAGCAGGTACTGCACGACCCCCATCGACAGCGCCTGGCGCACCACGGCCGGCTCGCGCGCGGCGGTGACGGCGATGACGTCGGCGCTCACGGCGGCGGCGCGCAGCGCCCGCAGCACCTGCAGGCCGTCCACGTCGGGCAGCGTCATGTCCAGCAGCACCAGGTCGACCCCGCCGGCACCGACGGCGGCCAGCGCCTCCCGGCCGGAGTGCACCGTCCCCGCCACGGTGAACCCGGCGACGTCCGCCACGAGCCGGGCGTGGGCCGCGGCGAGCACCGGGTCGTCCTCCACGACGAGCACCCGGACCGGGCCGGCGCTCACCGCCGCCCCACCGGCAGGCGCACCACGAGGGTGCCGCCGCCGTCGTCGAGGGTCACCGGTTCCTCCACGGCCACCGACCCGCCGTGCCGGCGCACCACCTGGCCCACCAGGGCCAGCCCCAGCCCGTGCGAGCCGCCGGGCGACAGCCGCTGCTCCTTGCGCGACCAGCCGCGCCGCATCGCGCGCTCGAGCAGGTCGGCGGGCAGCCCCGCACCGGAGTCCGTCACCCGCACCTCCACGGCCCGCACGCCACCACCGCCACCCCCGCCCTCGTCACCGCCGCCCTCGCAGGTGGTGCGCACCCGCACCCAGCGCGGCTCGGTGCCCGCCATCGCCGCCTCCACCGCGTTGTCCAGCAGGTTGCCGACGACGGTGACCAGGTCGCGCGCAGGCAGCAGCCCCGCCGGCAGCGCCGTGTCCGGCTCCACCTCCAGCTCGACGCCGCGCTCGGCGGCCTGGGCGGACTTGCCCACCAGCAGGGCCGCGACCGCCGGGTCGGCGACGTCCGCGACGACGAGGTCGGTGAGCTCCTGCGCCGCGGCCAGCTCCGCGGTGGCGAAGCGCACCGCCTGCTCGGTGCGGCCCTGCTCCACGAGCGTGACCACGACGTGCAGCCGGTTGGCCGCCTCGTGGGCCTGCGAGCGCAGCGCGTCGGCGAGGCCGCGCACCGCGTCCAGGTCGCGCGTGAGCGCCTGCAGCTCCGTGTGGTCGCGCAGGGTGACGACGGTGCCGACGCGGCGGCCCTCCCAGCGGGCGTCGAGGCGGCTGACCACCAGGACGCGGTCGTCGGTGACCTGCACGTCGTCGACGACGTCCTCCGCGCCCTCCGCGAGGCGGCGCACCGCCGGCGGCAGCTCCACGCCCGCCTCGCCGTCGGCAGCGCCCTCCGGGCCGGGCGGCAGCAGCCGGCGCGCCTCGTCGTTGACGACCTGCACCCGCCCCTCCGGGTCCAGCACCACCAGGCCCTCCCGCAGCGAGTGCAGGACCGCGTCGGTGACCTCCCACAGCCGCGTCAGGTCCGCCGGCTCCAGGCCGTGGGTGCGCCGGCGCACCCAGCGGCTCAGCGCGAGGCTGCCGGCCACGGAGACGGCCAGGGCCACGGCCGCGGCCCCCAGCACCAGAGGCAGCCGCCCCAGCAGGTCCTGCGCCAGCGCGCGGGTCGTCACCCCGGCCGCCACCGCACCGACGACGCGGCCGTCGGCGGCGCGCACCGGCACCACCGCCCGCACCGACGGCCCGAGGGTGCCGGTGTAGGTCTCCACCACCCGCCCCCCGGCCAGGGCCGCGGCCGCGTTGCCGACGAAGCGGCCGCCGACCCGGTCCGGGTCCGGGTGCGTCCAGCGCACCGTGCCGGTGTCCATGACGGTGATGAAGTCGGTGCCGGTGCGGCGGCGCACGTCCTCGACGTGGGCCCGCACGGCGGCGCGCTCGTCGGCGAGCGCCGGGTCGGTGGTGCCGCCGGGCACGGCCAGGCCGGTGCGCACGTCCGGGTCGGTGGCGACGGTCTCCGCGACGGCGGTGACGAGCTGGGCGGCGTCGCGGTGGCCGTCGGCGCGCAGCTGCCACACCAGCGCCGCGACGCAGCCGACGGTGACGACGGACACCACGAGCAGCTGCAGGACGAGCACCCGCGAGGCGAGGGTCCAGCGCCGCCGGCGGGACGGGGGCGTCGCTCCCCCGGTGCGGCGGGCGGCGCGGCGGGCGGCGCCGTGAACGAAAGGTGCAGAAGCACGACCGGCGCGCGAGCGTGTGAGCACCATCACCTCCGTACCCCCCGGTCACAGGAGGATCCCATGAGCACAGGCGCTCAGCCCGGCACCCGCACGAAGGACCGCACCCACTACCTCTACATCGCCGTCATCGTCGCCGTGGCGCTCGGCATCGCGGTGGGCCTGCTGTTCCCCGACGTGGGCACGGCCCTGAAGCCCCTCGGCACGGGCTTCGTGGCCCTCGTGAAGATGATGATCTCGCCGATCATCTTCTGCACGATCGTGCTGGGCATCGGGTCGGTGCGCAAGGCCGCCCAGGTGGGCCGGGTGGGTGGCACCGCGCTGCTGTACTTCATGGTGATGAGCGCGTTCGCGCTGGTCATCGGCCTGGTGGTCGGCAACCTGCTGCCGACGACGGACCTGCAGCTGACCGACGACCTGCGCGGGCGCGGCGGCGAGCTCGCCGAGGCCGCCCACGAGTCCGGCGGCACCGTCGACTTCCTGCTCGGCATCATCCCCACGTCGCTGCTGTCCGCCCTCACCGACGGCTCGGTCCTGGAGACGCTGTTCGTGGCGCTGCTGGTGGGCTTCGCGATCCAGGGCCTCGGCGAGCGCGGGGAGGGCGCGCTGCGGGGCGTGGAGACCATCCAGCGGATCGTCTTCAAGGTGCTCGCGATGGTGATGTGGGTGGCCCCGGTCGGTGCGTTCGGCGCCATCGCCGCGGTCGTCGGCGAGACCGGTGTGGACGCGCTGAAGGCGCTGGCGACCGTGATGGTCGGCTTCTACGTCACCTGCGCGCTGTTCGTCTTCATCGTGCTGGGGCTGCTGCTGCGCCTGGCGGCGAAGGTGTCGATCTTCACGCTGCTGCGCTACGTGGCCCGCGAGCTGCTGCTCATCGTGTCCACGTCCAGCTCGGAGACGGCGCTGCCGCGGCTCATCGCGAAGATGGAGCACCTGGGCGTCTCGCGCCCCACCGTCGGGATCGTCGTGCCCACCGGGTACTCCTTCAACCTGGACGGCACCGCCATCTACCTGACGATGGCGTCGCTGTTCATCGCGAACTCCCTCGGTCAGCCGCTGTCGATCGGTGAGCAGGTGTCGCTGCTGGTGTTCATGGTCATCGCCTCCAAGGGCGCGGCGGGCGTGTCCGGGGCGGGCCTGGCCACCCTGGCCGGCGGCCTGGCCTCGCACCGCCCGGCGCTGCTGGACGGCGTGGGCCTCATCGTGGGCATCGACCGCTTCATGTCCGAGGCGCGCGCCATCACGAACTTCATCGGCAACGCGGTGGGCACCGTCGTCATCGGCACCTGGACGGGGCAGATCGACCGGGCCCGCGCCGCGCAGGTCCTCGCGGGTCGGCTGCCGTTCGACGAGCGGAGCATGGACCCCTCGCACGAGCAGCACACCGAGGTCCTGGAGCCGGAGACCGGCGCGGGCGGCACCCCCGCCCCGCGCGAGGTGGCCGGCACGCGCTGACCGCCCCCTCCCCCGACCGGCGCCGCCGGTCCACCGACGAGGCCCCCGCCGCGCACGCGGCGGGGGCCTCGTCGCGTCCGGCGACGGCCAGCGGCACCCGGACGGCGACGGCGGAGCCGTGCGCGCACCCCCGGGCGGCCGCGTCAGCGGGCGCCGAGGGCGAGGACCTCGCGCACGAGCGGGGCGATCTGCTCCGCCTCCACCAGGAAGCCGTCGTGGCCGGCGGTGGAGGTGATCAGCCGCAGCCCGCCGACGGTGGCCGGGGAGGCGGCGGTGCGCTCGGAGTCGGCCACCGGGTACAGCCGGTCGGAGTCCACGGCGGCCACGACCATCGGCACGGTGATCGCCGCGAGGGCGGCGTCGGTGCCGCCGCGCCCCAGCCCGACGTCCCAGGTGTTCAGGGCGTCGGTGAGCGCGACGTAGCTGCCGGCGTCGAAGCGGCGCACGAGCTTGGCGGCGTGGTGGTCCAGGTAGGACTGCACGGCGAAGCGGCCGGGGCGCTCGGGCGCCAGGGGGTCCTCACCGGGCTGGGCGAGGCGGCCGAAGCGGGCGTCGAGCTCGGCGGGGCTGCGGTAGCTGAGGTGCGCGAGGCGGCGGGCCAGCCCCAGGCCGGTGTGCGGGCCCTGCCCGTCGGGCAGGTCGTGGTAGTCGCCGCCGCACCAGCCGGGGTCGGAGACGACGGCGGTGATCTGCGCGCTCTGGGCGCCGATCTGGTCGGCGGTGGAGGCGGGGCACGTGGCCAGCACGAGGGCGGCGCCGACCCGTCCCGGCTGGGCGGCGGCCCACTCCAGGGAGCGCATCCCGCCCATGGAGCCGCCGAGGACAGCGACGAAGCGGGCGATGCCGAGGTGGTCGGCCAGGCGGGCCTCCGCGGCGACCTGGTCGGCGACGGTGATCCGCGGGAACGCCGAGCCCCAGGGCCGGACCGAGCCGGGCCGGCGCGTGGCCGGGCCGGTGCTGCCCTGGCACCCGCCGAGGACGTTGGCGGCCACGACGAAGAAGCGGTCGGTGTCCAGCGCCCTGCCGGGACCGACGAGCTCGGGCCACCAGCCGGGCGTGGGGTGGCCGTCGCCGGCGTCGCCGAGGACGTGGGAGTCGCCGGTGAGGGCGTGCTCGACGAGCACGGCGTTGGAGCCGTCGGGGGCGAGGGTGCCCCACGTCTCGTACGCCAGGCGCACCTGCGGCAGCACCCCGCCGAGCTGCAGCGGCAGGTCGCCGACGTCGGCGAACCGGCGCCGGCCGACGGGGTCGCCCTCCCGCCAGGCGCCCGTGGCCGGCGGGGCGGCGGTGCGCGCGGCGGGCAGGGCCGCCGCCACCGCGCGCGCGGCCGCCGCCGGGCCGTCCGCCGCCTCGTCCAGCGCGGCACCCGGCGCGCCGCCCACCACCCCGTCCGACGCCTCGCCCACCACGCCGTCCACCACGTCGACCGCCACGTCCCCCGCGCTCCTCATCCCGTCCAGTGTCGCCCCGCGCCGTGCGTCCGCCGCGCTCAGGCGGCGGCCGCGGCGAAGCCGAGGGCGAGGTCGGCGAGGACGTCCTCGACCGCCTCGATGCCCACGGACAGGCGGACCAGGCCCGGTGTGACTCCGGAGGAGAACTGCTCCTCGACGGTGAGCTGGCTGTGGGTGGTGGAGGCGGGGTGGACCACCAGGGAGCGCACGTCACCGATGTTGGCGACGTGGCTGTGCAGGACGAGGGCGTCGACGAACCGCTTGCCGGCCTCGAGCCCGCCGGCGATCTCGAAGGCGAGCACGGAGCCGGAGCCGCGCGGGACGTACCGCTGGGCGTTGGCGTGCCAGGGCGAGGACGGCAGGGAGGCGTAGTTCACCTTCTCGACCTGCGGGTGGGCCTGGAGGAACTCGGCGACGGCGCGGGCGTTGCGCACGTGCCGCTCCATGCGCAGCGACAGCGTCTCCAGGCCCTGGGCGATCAGGAACGCGTTGAACGGGGAGGCGGCGGGGCCGAGGTCGCGCAGCAGCTGCACGCGCGCCTTGGTGACGTACGCGGCCGGGCCGACGGCGTCGGTGAAGACGACGCCGTGGTAGCTGGGGTCGGGGGTGCTCAGGCCGGGGAAGCGGCCGGAGGCGGCCCAGTCGAAGCGCCCGGAGTCGACGAGGACGCCGGCGATGGAGGTGCCGTGCCCGCCGAGGAACTTGGTGGCCGAGTGCACGACGACGTCGGCGCCGTGCTCGATCGGGCGCACCAGCCAGGGGGTGGCGATCGTGTTGTCCACGACGAGCGGCACGCCGGCGGCGTGGGCGGCGTCGGCGACGGCGGCGATGTCCATGACGTCCCCGGCGGGGTTGGAGATCGTCTCGCCGTAGAACAGCTTCGTCTCCGGGCGCACTGCGGCGGCCCAGGAGGCGGGGTCGTCGGGGTCCTCGACGAACGTGGTGGTCACGCCCGTCTTGGGCAGGGTGTGCTTGAAGAGGTTGTACGTGCCGCCGTACAGGCGCGGGCTGGCGACGACGTGGTCGCCGGCGTGGGCGATGTTGAGCACCGCGAGCGTGGCGGCGGCCTGGCCGCTGGCGGTGAGCAGGGCGCCGACGCCGCCCTCGAGCGCGGCGACGCGCTCCTCCACGACCGCCTGGGTCGGGTTCATGATGCGCGTGTAGATGTTGCCGAGCTCGGTGAGGCCGAAGAGGGCGGCGGCGTGGTCGGTGTCGCGGAAGGCGTAGCTGGTGGTCTGGTAGATCGGCAGCGCCCGCGCGCCCGTGGTGGGGTCGGGCTGCTGGCCGGCGTGGACCTGCAGGGTGTCGAAGCTCCACGCGGCGGTGGCGGCGGGGCTGGCGGGGGGCGTGCCGGGGTTCTCGTCCGTGCTCACGGTGGGGTCCTCGTCCGTCGGGGGTGGTGGGGGCGTCAGCGGTGACGCGGACACCAGCCGTCGAAGAGGTACGGGCGCCGGCCCGGCCAGAACGGGTCGAGCACGACCAGGACCGGGAGCATGGCCCGATGGTGCCGCCGGGACGCCCGTGCGGGCAACTCCCGGCGGGTGCGGGGGGGCGGGGGACGCGCGGCCGTTCCCCTGATCCCCCGTACCGCGACCCGCAGTGCCCGACCCGTCGCCCAGCGAGACGAGGAGGCATCTGGCAGTCTGGCCGCGACCACGATGGGCGACCATGTGATCACACAGGATCACCACGCCTGCGGAACCCGCGAACAGCAGGAGCAGCATGGACGACGACCGCACCACCACCGCCGACGCCGCCGTCGTGGACGAGTCCGTCCAGGTCGTGCGCTGGGACGCGCCCCCGTGGGCCTCCCGCGGCCTGGAGGTCGAGGGCGGCTGGCTGCACCGCTACGAGGCGCGCGTCGTGCCGCTGGAGGGTGACGAGGGCGCCGAGCGCCCCTGCCCCGTGCGGCTGGAGTCCACCGACCTCGCCTACGCCGAGGACGGCCAGACGGTGCTGCGCCGCTTCGGGCCCCGCGTCTTCCTCGGCGACACCGCCCAGCTGTCCCTGCCCGAGGCGCGCCGCCTCGTCGCCGCGCTCACCGAGGTCATCGAGCGCGCCGAGGACGGCCGGCGCTAGCACGCCGGCCGCCGGTGGCGGCCGGCGCGGGGACGTCCACGGTGGGCAGTAGGTTCTGGCGCATGGCTCCCTCCCGCGCCGTGCGCGTCGTCTCCCCCGGTCAGCTCGAGGTCGTCGACGTCGAGGTGGCGCCCCCCGGCCCCGGTGAGGCCCTGGTGAAGGTCGCCCACTGCGGCATCTGCGGCTCCGACCGCGAGGTGTTCGCCGGCACCCGCCCCGCCGAGTTCGTCCGCTACCCCGTCGTGCCCGGCCACGAGTGGTCCGGCACCGTCGAGGCCGTCGGCGCCGGCGTCCCCGAGGAGATCGTCGGGCGCGGTGTCGTCGGGCAGGGCATCCGCACCGCCGAGGGCACCCCCGCCTCCGTCGCCGGCGACACCGAGGGCTGGGAGCAGGAGTACGAGGAGACCGGCTTCACCCTGCCCGGCGGCTGGGCGCAGTACCTGACGATCCCCGCCCGCTACCTGCACCTGCTGCCCGAGGGCGCCGACCTGCGCGCCGCCGCCGGCATCGAGCCGGCCGCGTGCGTGGCCGAGGCCGTGCTGCTCGCGGACGTCTCGGCCGGCTCGAAGGTGGCCGTCGTCGGCGCCGGCACCCTGGGCCTGCTCGCCGTGCAGCTGCTGCGCGGCGCCGGCTGCGAGGTCACCGTCGTGCACCGCAACGACAGCCGCGAGGAGCTCTCCCGCCGCTGCGGGGCCGCGCACTACACGACCACCGAGGGCGCCGCGGCGCTGGAGGGCACCTTCGACGCCGTCGTCGAGGCCGCCGGCGCCCCCGGCGTGGCCCGCACCTCCGTGCGCCTGGCCCGCCGCGGCGGACGCGTCGTGCTCACCGGCATCCCCGCCGCCGACGCCGACGACCTCTCCTCCCTGGAGCTGGTCTCGCGCAACGTGCACGTGCTGACCGTCTTCGGCGCCCCCACCCGCGCCTGGGCGTACGCGGTGCGCGCCTTCGCCGCCGGCGTGCTGGACCCGACGGTCCTGATCACCCACGAGTTCGGCATCGAGGACGCCGCGAAGGCGCTGGACGTCCTCGGGGACCGCTCCTCCGGCGCGCTGAAGGTGCTGCTGCACCCCTGACCGGTGCGGCGGTGGCGGCCGCCGGCGAGCGCCGGCGGCCGCGAGCCGACAGGATCGCGCCGTGCGCACGTGGGTGGTGAACCGCTGGGAGGACGCCCGGTCGAGGCTGTGGTTCCTGCCGGGGGTGATCGTCCTGTTCGAGGCGCTGCTCGCCGAGGTGCTGGTGTGGGTCGACAGCACCTACGGCGACACCACCGGCGCCGCCGGCTCATGGCTCTTCAGCGGGTCCGCCGACGCCGCCCGAACTCTGCTGTCGGCCATCGCCGGCTCCCTGCTGACGGTCGTCTCGATCGCCTTCTCGCTGACGATGATCGCGCTGCAGCAGGCGTCCTCGCAGTTCTCCCCGCGCATCCTGCGCGGCTTCACCTCCAGCCTCACCAACCAGCTGGTCATCGGCGCCTACACCGGCACGTTCGTCTACGCGCTGCTGGTGCTGCGCACGGTGCGCAGCGGCGACCAGAGCACGGTGTTCGTGCCGGGCCTGGCCGTGACCACCGCGGTCCTGCTGGCCCTGACCTGCATGGGGCTGCTCGTCTTCTTCATCCACCAGGTGTCCCTCGCGCTGCAGGTCTCGGTGGTGATCTCCCGGCTGCGCGACGACCTGCTGGAGCAGCTCAGCGACGGCCACCCCGGCGAGGTCGGGCGGCCGGCCCCCGCGGCGGACGAGCGCCCGGAGCGGGCCGCGGCGCTGCGCCGGGAGGTGGCCGGGCGCCCGCACACCCTGGTGCGCGCCCAGCACGGCGGGTTCGTGCGCGGCATCGACGCGGACCGGCTGCTGAGCACCGGCGAGCGCGCCCACGCCGACGACCCGACGGTGGTGCACCTGCGTGCCAGGGTGGGCAGCTTCGTGGCCCGCGGGTCGGTGCTGGCGGCGGTGGCCCCGCCCCCGGAGCCGAAGATCGTGGACGACGTCCGCCGCTCCGTGCTGCTCGCCGACGAGCGCACCCCCGCGCACGACCCGCTGTTCGTGGTGCAGCAGCTGGTGGACGTGGGGCTGCGCGCGCTGTCGCCGTCGACGAACGACCCCACCACCGCCGAGCACGTCCTGCTGCACCTGGGGGACGCGCTGGGCACCGTCGCCGACCGGGACCTGGAGCCGCCGGTGCGCACCACCCGCGACGGCCGGCTGCTCCTGCTGGTGGAGCGCCCGGGCTGGGCCGACCACGTCGACGCCGCCTTCAGCCAGCTGCGCCGCGCCGGCGCGTCGCACGTCTCGGTGACCCTGCGCCTGCTGGAGGTGATCGCGTCCCTGGGGGAGCGCGTGCCGGCCGGGCGCGTGGAGCCGCTGCTGGACCAGGTGCGGGAGGTCCTGGAGGTGGTCGAGGACCAGCCGTGGACGGCCGCGGACCGCCGCCAGGTGCGCGAGCGGGCGGAGGCGCTGGCGCAGGAGCTGGCGGCCGCGCGCTGAACGGGCGGCGCGGATCCCCTCGAACCGCTTGACCGCTGGACCACCGTGGCCTTCCCTGGAGGGGTGTCCCCGAGCTCCCCGGCCGGGCCGTCGCGCTGGGCCGAGCGGGTGGCCGTGCGCGGCGTCCGGGTCGTCCCGGCACCGCGCCGCTCAACGGGCGCGGTCCCCGCGCCGACGTGCGCACCGTGATCCCCCCGACGGGTCGCCGCGGGCGCGGCGGCACGCTGCAGCAGCGGCTGCTCGCCCTCGTCCTCGTCCCCGTGCTGGGGGTGGCCCTGCTGGTGGGGGGGCTGGTGCGCGACCGCACCGCGCAGCTGCGCTCGGTGGAGGACGTCGTCGCCCAGGTCCGCGCGGCGGTCGCGCTGGACGCCGCGCGGGTCGCGGTGGTGCAGGAGGCCGTGCCGGCGCTGGTGCTGCGCGCCCACGGCAGCGCGGCCACCCCGCAGGAGCTGGCGGGGCTGGAGGCCGCCGACGTGCAGCGCCAGCTGGCGCTGGCGCGCGCCGGCGTGGACCGGGCGCTGGCCGAGGCCCGCGGCACCCTCGCGGCGCCCGAGGCGCGGCGGACGGCGGAGGCGCTGCGGGTGCTGCGGACGCGCACGGCCGACGACGGCACGGCCGAGGCGCTGTTCAGCGACTACGGCGCGCTGTCGAGCCGGCTGGGCGTGGACGTCGCCGCGCACGTGCGCCGCGCCCGCGCCCAGGGCCTGGACGGTGCGGGCACGGCGGCCGTCGGCGACCTGCTGCGCGTCTCGCACGCCACGACGCTGGCCAGTGCGGAGCTCCCCCTGCTGCTGACCGCGGCGCTGGCCGACGGCGCCCGCGCCGACGCGGCCCGCGGCCGCTTCGTGGAGGTGTGGGGCGGCTACCGGTACGCCGCCGCGGAGGTCGTGGCGAACTCCTCCCCGGACGTGGTGACGGCCTGGGCCGCGGCGGTCGCGGGCCGGGCGCGCGCCGTGGACGCCGCCGCCGCGGCGGCGGCCACGGCCGGTCAGGTGCCGTCGCAGGAGCGCCTGCCGGCGCTGCTGGAGGCCAACGCGCAGCGGGAGGCGGGGCTGCGGGCCACCTTCGACACGGCGGCGGCCCTGGCGGTGGAGGCGGCGACGGCCCAGTCGCGGCGCGTCCGCTCGCAGCTGAGGTCCCTGGTGGCCCTGGCGGCCGGGCTGCTCGCGGTCAGCCTGGTCGGCACGCTCGTGGTGCGCCTGTCCCTGACCCGGCCCCTGGACCGGCTGGCGGCGCAGGCCCGGGCCGTGGGCGCCGGTGAGCTGGTGGACGTGGAGGAGTCGGGCCCGGAGGAGGTGCGCACGGTCGCGCGCGGCCTGGCGGCCGCCGTGGAGGGCCTGCGCCGCCTGCGCGACCAGGCGCAGGCCGTCGCCGGCGGCGACCTGGACTCCGAGGCGGCCCGGCGGCCCCTGGAGGGGCCGCTGGGCGAGGTGGTGCACGCCTCGGTGTCCCAGCTGATCACGGCCATCCAGGAGCGCGAGCGGCTGCGCGCCGACCTGACGCACCAGGCGTCCCACGATGCGCTGACGCAGCTGCCGAACCGGGCGCGGGCGCAGGTGCTGCTGGAGCGGGCCCTGCGCGACGCCGAGCGCGGCGGGCACCGCACGGGCCTGATGTTCGTCGACCTGGACCGGTTCAAGCACGTCAACGACTCCCTCGGGCACGCCGCCGGCGACGAGCTGCTGCGCGTGGTCGCGGCCCGCATGGGCGCGACCGTGCGCGCCGGGGACGTGGTGTGCCGCCTCGGCGGGGACGAGTTCCTCGTCCTGGTGCCGGTCGTGGCGGCCCCGGACGCCGCCGCGGGCCTGGAGGGGCTGCGCGAGCCGGCGCAGCGGCTGGTGGAGGCCGTGAGCGAGCCGCTGCGGCTGCGCGGGCGGGAGGTGCGGGTGGGTGCCAGCGTGGGCGTGGCGCTGAGCGGGCCGGGCACCGGCCCGGAGCAGCTCCTGCACGACGCGGACGCGGCGGCGTACCGGGCCAAGGCCGCGGGCCGCGGTGTCGTGGAGGTCTTCGACGAGCGGATGCGCGCGGAGCTGGACGAGCGCAGCGCCACGGAGGAGGCGCTGCGCACCGCGCTGGTGCGCGGGGAGCTGGTGCTGCACTACCAGCCGGTCCTGGACCTGGCGTCCGGCCGCACCCGCAGCGCGGAGGCGCTGGTGCGCTGGTCGCGCCCCGGGCACGGTCTCGTGCGCCCGGACGCGTTCGTGCCGGTGGCCGAGCGCTCGGACCTGGTGTGCGACCTGGGGCGGTGGGCGCTGCGCGAGGCGACCGCGCAGCTGGGCCGCTGGGACGCCGAGGGCGGTGAGCGCACCGGGCTGGCGGTGGCGGTGAACGTCTCCGGGCGGCACCTGGCCTCGCCGCGGCTGCTGGACGACGTGCTGGAGGCGCTGGCCGCCGCCCGCCTGGACCCGGCCCGGCTCACGGTGGAGATCACCGAGACGGTGCTGGTGGACGAGCCGCTGGCCCTGGAGCACCTGCGGGCGCTGCGCGAGGCGGGGGTGCGCGTCGCCATCGACGACTTCGGCACCGGTTACACGTCGATCGGGCAGCTGTCCCGCCTGCCGGTGGACGTGCTGAAGATCGACCGCAGCCTGGTGGCGTCCATCGACGCCGGGCACGCGGCGCTGGTGCGCCTGGTGGTCAGCGCTGCGCACTCCTTCGGCCTGGGGGTGGTCGCCGAGGGCGTGGAGGAGCCGCACCAGCTGGCGCACCTGGTGGCGACGCGGTGCGACGCGGCGCAGGGTCACCTGTTCGGGCGGGCGGTGCCGCCGCAGGAGCTGGCGACGCCGCGGCTGCCGGCACCGGGTGCCGCCCTCGCGGGTGCCGCCGCCCCGCCGGCACCGCTGGCGGCACCGCTGTCCGCGCCGATGCCGGCACCGCGGGGCTGAGCTCCCGGGTGCGGGGCCCCCGCGCCTGGCCGAGCATCGGGGCGGACGCGAGGAGCCGACGACGCACCGGGAGGGTGCCGTGACGCGACCGGCGCACGCCGTGAAGAAGACCGTCGTCACCGTCGGCGGAGGGGCCCTGACGCTGGCCGGGGTGGCGCTGCTGGCGCTGCCCGGCCCCGGGTTCGTCCTCGTCGCCGCCGGCCTGTCGGTGCTGGCCACGCAGTACGCGTGGGCGCGCCGGCCGCTGCGCCGCGCCCAGCGGGAGGCGTGGCGGGGCGTGGAGGAGGTCGGCCGGCACCGCTCGCGGGCGGTGCTGTCGGTGGTGTGCGCGGTGGCGCTGACCGCGCTGGGGGTGCTGGGCCTGCTGGGGGTGCCGCTGCCGCTGCTGAGCCCGCTGACGGGGGCGTTCCTGGCGCTCAGCGGGGTGTTCCTGGGCGGGGTGGTCGCCTGGGCGCACAGCGGGCGGGGGCGGCGGGAGCGCGCCGGGCACCGGGCGCGCGACCGGCGGCGCCGGCGCTGAGAGGCTGCAGGACGTCGCGCGAGGCCGGTCCACGGTCCGCGGCAGATCTGCCCGCCCGTCACCCCGCGTCCCGGAGGACCCCGTGAGGATCGTCATCACCGAGTGCGACCACGACTCGTTCGAGCCCGAGCAGGAGGTCGCCGCCGCCGCCGGCGCCGACCTCGTCCTCACGCAGTCCCGCTCGCAGGCGGAGGTCGTCGAGAACGCCACCGGCGCCGACGGGATCCTCGTGCAGTACGCGCAGATCACCGCCGACGTCATGGACGCGCTGCCCCGGCTGCGCGCCGTCGGCCGCTACGGCGTGGGCGTGGACTCCGTCGACGTCGAGGCGGCCACCGCCCGCGGCATCGCCGTGTGCACCGTCCCCGACTACGGGGTCGACGCCGTCAGCGACCACGCGATCGCGCTCACCCTCGCCGCGGCGCGCGGGATCGTCCGGATGGACCGCTCGGTGCGGGCCGGGCGGCCGGACCTGGCCGCGGTGCGTCCCGTGCACGCCGTGCGCGGGCGGACGTTCGGCGTGGTCGGCACCGGCCGCATCGGCACCGCCACCGCCCGCAAGGCCGCGGCCCTGGGGTTCGAGGTGATCGGGCACGACCCCGGCGGCACCGCCTCCGACGACCTGCCCCTCGTGGGCCTCGACGAGCTGCTGGAACGCTCGCACGTCGTCTCGCTGCACGCGCCGCTGACCGACGCCACCCGCGGGCTGATCGGCCGCGAGCAGCTGGCCCGAGTGCGCCCCGACGCCGTCCTGGTCAACACCAGCCGCGGCGGGCTCGTCGACACCGCAGCGCTCGTCGAGGCGCTGCGCCGGGGCCGCCTCGCCGGCGCCGGCCTGGACGTCACCGACCCCGAACCGCTGCCGGCCGGGCACCCGCTGCTGGAGATGGACCAGGTGGTGCTCACCCCGCACTTCGCCTGGTACACCGAGGAGTCGTACGCGGAGCTGAAGCGGCGCACCGCCGCCAACGTCGCCGACGTCCTGCTCGGCCGCCGCCCCCGCGACGTGCTGAACCCGCAGGTCCTGGGCGCGCCCGGGCGCAACAGCGCCTTCCCCGCCGACGGCGGCCGGCCCGCCCGCTGACCCCACCCCAGGAGGAGCCCCCCGTGGACACCACCCCCGCCGCGGCCGGCGACCCGATCGCCGCCGCCACCGCCGCCCGCCTGGTGCCCGTCGTCGTCCTCGACGACGCCGCGCACGCCGCCCCGCTCGCCGACGCCCTCGCCGCCGGGGGGCTGCCCGTCGCCGAGGTCACCTTCCGCACCCCCGCCGCGGCCGACGCCGTGCGCGCGATGACCGACCGCGGCGGGGTCCTCGTCGGCGCCGGCACGGTGCTGAGCGCCCGGCAGGTCGACGAGGCCGTCGCGGCCGGCGCCCGCTTCGTCGTCTCCCCCGGCCTCAGCCGCGCCGTCGTCGAGCGCTGCCGCGAGCACGGTGTCGCCGTCCTGCCCGGGGCGGTGACGGCCACCGAGGTCCAGGCCGCCCTGGAGCTGGGGCTGGAGGTGCTGAAGTTCTTCCCCGCGGCCACCTCCGGCGGCCCGGCGGCGATCGCCGCGCTCGCGGCCCCGTTCGGGACGGTGCGCTTCGTGCCCACCGGCGGGATCGGGCCGGACGACCTGGGCCGCTACCTGGCGCTGCCCGCCGTGGCGGCCGTGGGCGGGTCCTGGATGGTGCCGCGCGAGCGGGTCGCCGCCGGCGACTTCGCCGGGATCACCAAGCTGACCGCGGACGCCGTCGCCCTCGCGGGGCGCGCGTGAGCGACGGGCCGGTCGCCGGGCCGGCGAGCGCGGGGCTGCGGCTGCGGGCGGCGGGCGGGTGCCGCTTCGACGCCGTCGCCCTCGGGGAGGTGATGCTGCGCCTGGACCCCGGTGAGGGCCGCATCCGCACCGCGCGCTCCTTCCGGGTGTGGGAGGGCGGCGGGGAGTACAACGTGGTGCGCGGGCTGCGCCGCACCTTCGGGCACCGCACGGCGATCGCGACGGCGCTGGTGGACAACGAGGTGGGCCGGCTCATCGAGGACCTCGTCCTCACCGGCGGGGTGGACACCTCCCTGGTGCGCTGGGTGCCCTTCGACGGCATCGGCCGCGAGGCGCGCAACGGGCTGAACTTCACCGAGCGCGGGTTCGGGCTGCGCGGCGCGGTCGGCGTCTCCGACCGCGGGCACACCGCCGTCTCGCAGCTGCGCCCGGGCGACGCGGACGTCGAGCACCTCTTCGGCGAGCTGGGGGTGCGCTGGCTGCACACCGGCGGCATCTTCGCAGCGCTCAGCGAGTCCGCGCGCGCCACCGCGCTGGAGTTCGTGCGCGCCGCCCGTCGGCACGGCACCGTCGTCAGCTACGACCTGAACTACCGGCCGAGCCTGTGGCGGGCGCTGCGCGAGCGCCCCGCCGAGCTGGAGGCGGCGTGGGCGGCGAACCGGGAGATCGTCCGCGAGGTGGACGTGCTGCTCGGCCACGAGGGGCACCTGGCCGCCGTGCTGGGCTTCGAGGCCGGTCCCGCCGGTGACGGCCCGCACGAGCTGGAGCCGGCGGAGCTGACCGGCAAGTTCGAGCGGTTGGCCGGTGAGTTCCCGCAGCTGGCGGTCGTGGCCACCACGCGCCGCACCGTGCGCAGCGCCACCCGCAACGACTGGGGCGGCGTGGCGTGGTCGCCCGCCACGGGGCTGCTGCGCTCGGTGTTCCGCGAGGACGTCGAGGTGCTCGACCGCATCGGCGGCGGCGACTCCTTCGCCTCCGGCCTCGTGCACGGCCTGCTGCGCGGGGAGGACCTGGCCACGGCGCTGGAGTACGGCGCCGCGCACGGCGCGCTGGCGATGACGACGCCCGGCGACGCGACGATGGCCACCGAGGCGGAGGTGCTGGCGCTGGCCGCCGGGGGACGTTCCGGCGTGGACCGCTGACCCCCCTCCCACCGTGATCATGCACGGTTGAGCGCTCACCCGTGCGAGATCACGGCGGGGGCGGGGGCGGGACCACGCGCGCCGGCGGGGTGAACCCGGTGACGTCGGCGGCCGGGGCGACCGGCACCTCGACGTCGCACCGCTCGGTGCGCTCCAGGCGCAACGTCATCCGTTGCGTCGTCTCCCCGAGCAGCACCAGGTCGACTTCGCGCACGATGCCGGCGCCCCCGTCGCCGACGAGGACGCTGCCGCGCAGACGGTCCACGGGTGGGTCGGCGAGGGCGTCCTCGCGCAGGCTGGCGGCCAGGTCGGGTCCGCTGTTCGCCGCCGCGGTGGCGACGTCGGCCTCCACGTCGTAGCGGCCGGGTTCGCCGGGGCGTTCCGCGGCGGAGGTGGTGCCGCGCAGCCACAGCAGCGGCACGAGGTCGGAGGCGGCCAGGCCGCGCACGGGCACCGGCTCCCACTCCGCACCGGGCAGCCGCATCCACAGGGTGCGGCCGTGCAGCACGAACGGCTGCGAGGTCGACGGCCCGGGCATCTCGCCGGGGTCGAACGTCACCTCCGAGCGCACCACCGGGACGGTGAGGTCGCAGCAGCCGGTGCCGCCGCCGCGGAAGCGCGGCGGACCGAGCACCTCGTACGTGGACTCGAAGGCGAGGACGGCGGCGTCGAGGGTGCGGTCCACGGCGGCACGCACGGCGCTGGGGGCATCGATCACGGGGGCTCCTGGTGGGGTGGTGCGTCGTGCTCCCCAGGCTGGTCCGCTCGCGCGGACGGCGCGTCCCCCGGTGGTCGCAGCGCGGTGCGACGCAGGTGGGACGCGAAGGGCCCCGCAGGTCGATGACCTGTGGGGCCCTGGTGAGCCGCCTCGGGGAATCGAACCCCGGACCTACGCATTACGAGTGCGTCGCTCTGGCCGACTGAGCTAAGGCGGCACGTGCCCGGCTGGGCACGGTCCAAGAGCTTACAGGACGTCACGACCCTGCTCGACCGCGCCGTCCGCTCCCCCGCCGTCGCGGGGCGGGACCGGCCGGCGGGCGACGACGGCCAGCGTCCAGACGACGTCGACGGCCAGCACGACCAGCCACACCCGCCCGGCCCCGTGGACCAGGGCGGCGGGGCCGTCCAGCTCGCGCCGGGCGCCGGTGAGGCGGTCGACCAGCCACGACAGGTCCACCAGCACCAGGACCACCTGCACGGTGACGACGAGCGCGACGTGCTGCGCCAGCTCCCGCAGCCGCTGCGCAGGGGGCTTCGCCGACCGCACCGGCGGCTGCGCCTCGACAGCGGGCGCGGGGCCGGGAGCGGCGAGGGCGGGCACCGGCCCGGGCACCGCGAGGGCGGTCTCCACCGGCACCGGGGCAGGTCGGTCGTCGACGCCGAGGACGCGCACCGCGTACGGCAGGAGCACCGCACCGGCGGCCAGGACCAGGGCCGCCACCAGGCACGCCGCGGCCCACGACGCGCCCTGGTAGAGCACGCCCGCGGCGGCCGCGCCCACCGCGCCGCCGAGCAGCACGGCCGCCTCGTACAGCCCCAGCCCGCGGCCGGTGCCCGCTCCGGAGGCCTCGGCGACGACGGCCTGCTGGACGGGCACGACCGCCGCGCACGCCGCGGCGCTGAGCACCCACAGCACGGCGAGCACCGGTGGCGAGGGGGCCACCGCCAGGCTCGCGGCGAACGCCGCACCGGCCAGCGATCCGCCCACGAGCACGCGGCGACGGCCGTGCCGCAGCACCAGCCGGCCCAGCGGCCCGGGCAGCGCGCCCATCACGACCGCGCCGGGCAGGAAGACCAGGGCCGCCTCGACGATCCCCAGCCCGAACCCGCGCTGCAGGTGCAGCAGCAGGAGCACGGACACGGCCGCCTCGGCGGTGGCGGTGGCGGCGACGGCCGCGAGCACCGGTCGCAGCCGGCGGGCCAGTGCGCGAGCCGCGGGACCGCGCTCCTCCCGCGGTGCACCGGAAGCGCGCCGGGGCGCGGTGAGCAGGACCCCGGCGGCGACGGCGCAGGCCGCGGCGCACCCGGCGAACAGGCCCCGTTCGCCGAGCGCCGGCAGCAGGGACAGGCCGGCGACGAACGCGACCCAGGAGCCGGTCTCCTCCCACGACACCAGCCGCGGGTAGACGCCGGGGTCCTGCTCGAGGCGCTCGGCGACCGCGGCGCGCACCGGCACCCAGAAGAGCGCACCGCCGGCGCCACCGAGGACGGCGGCGGCGAACGCGACGGGCAGCGTCGGCGCGAAGGCGTACCCGGCGCAGGAGAGCGCGTACAGCAGTGCGCCGGTGGCGGCGACGGTGCGACGCTCGCGGGTGTCGGCGAGGAGCCCGGTGACGGGGCGCAGCAGCACCGAGACGGCCAGCTCGAGGGCGACGAGGGCGCCGACGGCGGCGGGGCCGGCCCCGAGGGTGGCCCCGGCCCACAGCGGCAGCACGAAGTCGACCAGCTCGACGGGGCCGTTGAGCAGGGCCGCCGCCCACAGCAGCCGGGCCTCGCGCCGCTGCGCCCGTCCTGTCCCCGCACCGGGAGATACAGTCGTATCCACGCCGGCAAGATACAGTCGTATCCATGCCGGGACCAGGGGGCAGGGCGGACGAGTTCGCGGGCGCCGCGCTGCGGGTCGTCGCCCGCGGCGGCCTGCAGGCGGTCAGCGTGCGCACCGTCGCCGCCGAGGCGGGGTGGTCCGCCGGCGCGCTGCAGAAGGTCTTCCCCACCAAGGAGGACCTGCTGCGCGCCGCCGTCGACCTCATGGACCGGCGCGTGCGGGACCGGACGGGAGGCACCACCCCCACCGGCGACCCCGTCGAGGACCTCGCCGCGCTCGTCGAGGAGACGCTGCCGCTGGACGCGCACCGGCGCGAGGAGTCGCTGGTGTGGACGGCGTTCGCCCTCGAGGGCGCCCGCACCCCGTGGATCGCGGACGTGCTGCGCACGCAGGACGACACCGTCACCGCCGACCTGGCGCCCCTCGTCGGCGAGGACGTGGCACGGGCCGTCACCGCGCTCGCGGACGGCTTCGCCGTGCGCCTGCTCTACGACCCGGGCGCGGCCGACGCGGTGCGGGCGGCGCTGCGCACGGCCTTGACGGCCCTGCTCACCGGCACCACCCCGCCCTGACCGGCCGCCCCGCCCCGGAGACCGGTCAGCAGCGCGCCCCCTCCTCGGGCAGCTCGCCCGCCAGCAGGTACGCGTCCACCGCCTCGTCCACGCAGGCGCTGCCGGTGCGGTAGGCGGTGTGCCCGTCGCCGTCGTACGTCAGCAGCCGGCCGGAGTCGAGCTGCTCCGCCAGGCCCTGCGCCCACGCGTACGGGGTCGCCGGGTCGCGGGTGGTGCCCACCACCAGGATCGGGGCGGCCCCGGCGGCGTCCACGGGCTCGGCCGGGCCCACCGCGGGCACCGGCCACTCCGCGCACGCCAGCCCGCCCCACGCCAGGAACGCGCCGAACGTCGGGGAGGCCGCCTCGAACTCCGGCACCGAGGCGCGCACCTCCTCGGGCGTCTGCTCGTCGGCGCGGTCCAGGCAGTTCACGGCGTGGATGACGGTGCTGGAGTTGTTCGCGTAGCGGCCGTCGGCGCTGCGGGAGGCGTACGCGTCGGCCAGGGCCAGCAGCGCCGTGCCGTCCCCGCCGAACGCCGCCGTCAGCGCCTCCGTCAGCCGCGGCCACAGCGACGGCGCGTACAGCGGGTACGCCAGCGCGTAGTAGGCCAGGCCCTGCGTCAGCTCGCGGCCCGAGGACGTGGGCAGCGGCTCGGCGTCCAGGCTCGACAGCAGCGCGCGCACCTGCCCCAGCGCCGCCTCCACGTCCCCCGACAGCGGGCACTCCTCGCGCTCCAGGCAGTCCCGCACGTAGGAGCGCAGCGCCACCTCGAACCCGGCGGCCTGCCCGGCGTTGACCTCCTCGCTGCTCAGCGACGGGTCGATCGCCCCGTCCAGCACGAAGCGGCCCACCCGCTGCGGGAACTGCTCGGCGTACAGGGCGCCCAGGTACGTGCCGTACGACTTGCCCAGGTAGCTGAGCCTGTCGTCGCCCAGCGCGGCGCGCAGCACGTCCAGGTCCTTCGCGGCGGTGCGGGTGTCGACGTGGGCGGCGAGCTCGCCGGAGGCGACGCACCCCTCGCCCAGCTCGGCCGTCAGCCGCTGCAGGCGGCGCACCTCCGCGGCGTCGTCGGGGGTGGGGTCGGCCGCCAGGAACTCGTCGACCTCCTCGTCCGGCAGGCACCGCAGCGGGTCCGAGCCGCCGACGCCGCGCGGGTCGAAGCCGACGACGTCGAAGTGCTCGCGCACCTCCTCGGTGAGGACGTTCCGCGCCGCGCGCGCGTACTCCACGCCCGAGGCCCCGGGGCCCCCCGGGTTCAGCACGAGGGAACCGAGCCGGTCCTCACCCGTGGCGCTCGTGCGCGAGCGCACCACCGCCAGCGACGCGGTCGCCCCGGTGGGGTCGGCGTAGTCCACCGGCACCGTCAGGCGGGTGCACTCGAAACCGCCGCCGCAGTCGGCCCACTCCAGGTCCTGGTCGTAGAAGGCCGCCAGCGCCGGGTCCGCGGCCGCTTCGGAGACCACCGGTGAGGCGGTGCCGACCGGTTCGGCGTCCGGCTCCCCGCCGGCCACCAGGGAGCACCCGCCCAGCAGCAGCGCGGTCGCGGCGGTCACGAGGACGGGGGCGGGACGTCGCATGGTGCTCACAGCGTGCCACCACCGCGGCCCGGACCTCACCCCGTGGCGTCCGCGCGTCGCGGGCGCAGGTCCAGCGCCAGGGCCTCCACCGCCAGCAGCGGCGCCACGTTCTGCCCCAGGCGCCGGCGCGCCAGCGCCACCGCGTCGGTGCGCCGCAGCGTCTCCTCGGGCGTGGACGCGGCCGCCATCGCCCGCACCTCCGCGGCCAGGTCGGGGTTCACCGGCTCCACCGGCGCGCCCAGCTGCACGACGAGGACGTCGCGCAGCAGGCCCAGCAGGTCCACCAGCGCCCGGTCCAGCACGTCCGTCTGGTGGCGGCGGGCGCGCCGCTTCTGGTCCTCCTCCAGCTGGCGCACCTGCGCCCGCACCGCCGGCGGCAGCGCACCCGCGCTCTCGGCGCCCAGCGCCCGCAGCAGCTCCGCGCGCTCGGCGGCGTCGCGCTGCGCGGTCGAGGCACCGGCCTCCTCCGCGGCGGTCTCGACGAGGTCCCCGGCGGCCAGGACCGCGTCACCGACGCCGGCGATGCGCTGCGGCAGGCGCAGCACCTCCCGCCGGCGGGCGCGGGCGCCCTCGTCGCGGGCCAGGCGGCGGGCCAGGCCGACGTGGCTCTGCGCGGCGCGCGCCGCGAACGCCGCCATCGCCGGGTCGACGCCGTCGCGGCGCACCAGCAGCTCCGCGACCGCGTCGGCGGGCGGCACCCGCAGCGGCACGTGCCGGGTGCGGGAGCGGATCGTGGGCAGCACGTCGTCGACGGCGGGCGCGCACAGCAGCCACACCGTCGCCGGCGGCGGCTCCTCGATCGTCTTCAGCAGCGTGTTGCCGGAGGTGGGGTTCAGGCGGTCGGCGTCCTCGACGACGACCACCCGCCAGCGCGCCACCGACGGGCGGCGCTGCGCGGTCTGGATGAGCGGCTCGACGTCCTCGCGGCGGATCTGCATGTGCTCGGTGGCGAAGACCGTGACGTCGGCGTGCGAGCCGGCGGTGGCGGTGCGGCAGCCGGCGCAGCGCCCGCACCCCACCTCGGCGGGGTCCTCGCAGGCCAGGGCCGCGGCGAAGGCCCGCGCCGCCACCGAGCGGCCCGACCCGGGGGGGCCGGTCAGCAGCCAGGCGTGCGTCATGCCGGCGGCGCCCGGGCCGCCGCGCGCCGCGGCCGCGGCCCGGGCCAGCACCCGCACCGCCGGTCCCTGCCCGACGACCTCGTCCCAGACGCTCACGGTGCCGGCACCTGCGCGCCCGACGGCTCACCGACCCGTCCCCCGGAGGGCTGCCCCGACGGTTCGCCGGCCGGTGCGCGGACCGGTTCGGGCAGCCGCTGCGCCAGCGCCTCGCGCACCCGCTCCTGCAGCGCGTCGGGGACGGCGGTGGCGTCGAGCACGAGGTAGCGGCGCGGGTCCCGCGCGGCCAGCCGCAGGAACTGCTCGCGCACCCGCGCGTGGAACGCCTGCGACTCCGCCTCCACCCGGTCCTCGCCGGCGCGCTGCGGGTCGCGGCCGCGCCGGTGCGCCGCCGTGACCGGGTCGACGTCCAGCACGACGGTCAGGTCCGGCAGCAGCTCGCCGGTGGCCCACGCGGACAGCTGCTCCACCTCCCGCTGCGGCAGCTGCCGCCCGGCGCCCTGGTACGCCAGCGAGGAGTCCACGTAGCGGTCCGTGACGACGACGGCGCCGCGGCGCAACGCCGGCAGCACCACCTCGGCGACGTGCTGGGCGCGGTCCGCGGCGAACAGCAGCGCCTCCGCGCGCGGGTCCAGCGCGGCGCCTTCCCCGCGCGGGGTCAGCAGCACCTCGCGCAGCGCGGCGCCGGTCGAGGTGCCGCCCGGCTCGCGGGTGGTGACGACCTCGTGGCCCCGCTCGCGCAGCCACTGCGCCAGCAGCCGCGACTGGGTGGACTTGCCGGAGCCGTCGCCGCCCTCCAGCGCCACGAACAGCCCCGTCCCGGCCCGGCCGACGCGGGTGGCCACCGGCAGCGAGCTGCCGTCGGCGCCCTCGGCGCGGCGGCGCCACGCCTGCACGACGTCGTGGCGCAGGCTCACGCCGCGGCGGTCGTCCACCAGCCGGTAGGCGACCACGCCGGCGACGGTGGTGATCGCCCCGGCCGCCGCCAGGGCCAGCGCCGAACCGGTGACGGACTTGGACCAGGTGGGCGTGGCGACGATCGTGCGGTCCCCCAGCAGCTGCGCCACCCACGGCGCCACGAGCATCACCAGCACGATGACGACGCGGGTGCTGGCGCCGACGAAGGAGAACGTGCGCCCGCGCACGTCGTCGTCGACCTCCAGGCCCAGCAGCGTGTACGCCGACACGTACGCCAGCCCGGTGAAGAGCCCGAGGGCCACCACGAACAGGACGGCCAGCACGATGTTGCCGCTGAGGGCCACCAGCACCAGCGACACCCCGGCCGCCGTCAGCGCCAGCCCGAAGGTGCGCCGGCGCGACAGGCCGGACAGCCAGCGCGGGCCCTGCCACACGCCCAGGGCGACACCGGCGAAGACCGCCATGACGACCACCCCGAAGCCGGGGTCGCCGGCGCCCAGGCCGATGACGTAGGCGCGGGCCAGGCTGATGACGAACCCGCCGGCGGCGAACGCGACGAGCATCCCGCCGACCAGGCCGCGCAGCAGCGGCGAGCCGGCCACGAACCGCCAGCCGTCCACGACGTCGCGCCACAGCGTCGGCGCCAGGCCGCGGGTGCGCGGGGCCCGCTCGCGCGGCGGGATGTCCAGGCGCCAGATGACGGCCGCGGCCACCAGGAAGGTCAGGGCGTTGACGTACATCGCCAGCGACGACTGGGTGCCGGCCAGGAACGGCAGCACGTTGTCCAGCACGCCCGTCAGGAGGGTCAGCACGATGAACGCCACCCCGGCGACGGGGGCGCTGCCGTAGGTGGCGACCAGGCTCACCTGGTTGGCGGCCTCCAACTGCCGCGGCGGCACCAGGTTGGGCACGGTGGCGTCCTTCGCCGGGCCCCAGAAGAGCGTGACCAGCTCGATGAGCAGCGTCGCCACGTACAGCCACGTCAGGTCGCCCACGATCGGGATGGAGGCGAACAGCGCGAAGCGCAGCACGTCGCCCACGACCATCGTCAGGCGCCGGTCCAGGCGGTCGGCCAGCGCCCCCGCCAGCGGGCCCAGCAGCGCCGCCGGCGCCAGCTGCAGCACCAGCACCGTGGACACGGCCACGCTGGTCTGGGTGGCGGTGCTGCCCGCCATCTGCGACAGGCCCGCGGCCGTGCCCAGCTTGGCGAGCATGCCCAGCCAGTCGCCGAAGCTGGAGAGCATCAGCGACAGCCACATGCGGCGGAAGTCGGCGTTGCCGCGCAGCAGCGCCCGCACGTCGTGGTCGGGGGCCGCCGCGGTGTCGCTCACGCGGTCAGGGTAGATGCCGGTCCGGACGCCCCCCGCCCACCGGCCGGGGGTGTCCCCGGCCGGCCGGACGGGGCGCGGGGGGCGCGCGACGTCACTCGGCGGTGGCCGCCGACGCCTTCGCCGCGGTCTTCTTCGCGGCGGTCCGCTTGGTCGCCGTCTTCTTGGCGGCGGTCTTCTTCGCGGCCGCCTTCTTCTTCGGGGCCGGGCCCTTGGCGCGCTTCTCCGCCAGCAGCTCGGCGCCGCGCTCGGGCGTGATCGTCTCCGGGTCGTCGTCCTTGCGCAGGGTGGCGTTCGTCGTCCCGTCGGTGACGTACGGGCCGAAGCGGCCGTCCTTGACGACCATCGGCTGCCCGGACTCGGGGTCCGCGCCCAGCTCCTTCAGCGGCGGCTTGGCGGTCTGCCCGCGCCGCGTCTTCGGCTGCGCGTAGATCGCCAGCGCCTCCTCCAACGTGATCGTCAGCAGCTGGTCCTCGGACGCCAGCGAGCGCGAGTCGGTGCCCTTCTTCAGGTAGGGCCCGTACCGGCCGTTCTGCGCGGTGATCTCGTCGCCGCTCTCGGGGTCGGTGCCCACCACGCGCGGCAGGGACAGCAGCTCCAGCGCCTGCTCCAGCGTGACCGTCTCCACGGACATGTCCTTGAAGAGGGAGCTGGTGCGCGGCTTGGCCTTGGCGGTCTTCTTCGCGGCGCGCTTCTTCGGCGCGCCCTCCTCGGCCGGGGCGGGCGCGTCGTCCTCGATCAGCTCGGTGACGTAGGGCCCGTACCGGCCGGTGCGGGCCACGACCGTGCGGCCGGTGGCGGGGTCCTGCCCGAGCACGCGGTCGCCGTCGGACTGGGAGGTCAGCAGCTCGCGCGCCTTCTCCACCGTCATCTCGTCCGGGGCGACGTCGTCGGGCACCGACGCCTTGAGCAGCTCGCCGGTCTCGGCGTCCGGGCCCTCCAGGTAGGGGCCGTAGCGGCCCACGCGCAGCACGATGCCCTCGCCGATGGGGACGGTGGAGATCTCCCGGGCGTCGATCTTGCCGAGGTCGTCGGCCAGGCCCTTGATGCCCTCCATCGAGGGCACCGCCGAGCCGTCCGGGCCGGCCTCGCCGGTGGGGCCGGCGGAACCGTCGCCGTCCGGGGTGCCGCCCGCACGGGGAGCGCCCGCGGGGCCGCCGGCGCCGAAGTAGAAGCGCGTCAGCCAGTCCACGCGCTCGGCCTCGCCGCGGCTGATGGCGTCGAGGTCGTTCTCCATGGAGGCGGTGAAGTCGTAGTCGACGAGCTCGGGGAAGTGCTCCTCCAGCAGCCGGGTGACCGCGAACGCCAGCCACGTGGGCACCAGCGCCGAGCCCTTGTAGCGCACGTACCCGCGGTCGACGATCGTGGAGATGATCGAGGCGAACGTCGAGGGGCGCCCGATCCCCTTCTCCTCCAGCGTCTTCACCAGGCTGGCCTCGGTGTAGCGCGGCGGCGGGGACGTCACGTGCGCGTCGGCGGCCAGAGCGGAGGCGGTCAGCGGCTGCCCCGCGGCGACGGGCGGCAGGCGGCGGTCGGTGGCGTCGGCGGACTCCGCCTCGCGGGTCTCGTCGCGGCCCTCCTCGTAGGCGGCGAGGAACCCGCGGAACGTGATGATCGTGCCGGAGGCGGAGAACTCGGCGTCGCGGCCGTCCGCCGCGGTGGCGCCCAGGCGGACGGTGGCGGTGGTGCCGCGCGCGTCGTGCATCTGCGAGGCGACCGTGCGCTTCCAGATGAGGTCGTACAGGCGGTACTCGTCCCCGCGCAGCTCGCCCGCCACCTGCGCGGGGGTGCGGAAGACCTCGCCGGCGGGGCGGATCGCCTCGTGGCCCTCCTGCGCGTTCTTCGACTTCGAGGCGTACGCGCGCGGGGCGTCCGGCACGTACTCCGGCCCGTACAGCTCGCGCGCCTGCGAGCGCGCCGCCGACAGCGCCTGCGCCGAGAGCTGGATGGAGTCGGTGCGCATGTAGGTGATGTAGCCGCGCTCGTACAGGCCCTGCGCCACGCGCATCGCCTGCCGGGCGTTCAGCCGCAGCTTGCGGGAGGCCTCCTGCTGCAGCGTGGAGGTGATGAACGGCGCGGCCGGGCGGCGGCTGTACGGCTTCTCCTCCACCGAGCGCACCGCGAACGACGCGTCCCGCAGGGCGTCCACGAGCTGCTCGGCGGCGGCCACGTCCAGGTGCGCGACGCCGTCGCGCACCGCGGCCGGCTTCAGCTGCCCGGAGTCGTCGAAGTCGCGGCCGACGGCGACGCGGCGGCCGTCCACCGCGACCAGGCGGGCGCCGAACGCGCTCTCGTCGGCGGGGGCGAAGTCGCCGGTGACGTCGGCGTAGCCGGCGGCGCGGAACGCCATGCGCTCGCGCTCGCGCTGCACGCACAGGCGGGTCGCCACCGACTGCACGCGCCCGGCGGACAGCCCGGCGCGCACCTTGCGCCACAGCACCGGGGACAGCTCGTAGCCGTAGAGGCGGTCCAGGATGCGGCGGGTCTCCTGCGCGTCGACGAGCCGGTCGTCGATGTCGCGCAGCTCCTGCGCGGCCTGCTGGATGGCCTCGCGGGTGATCTCGCCGAAGACCATCCGCCGGTACGGCACGCGCGGCTCCAGGGCCTGCACCAGGTGCCAGGCGATGGCCTCGCCCTCGCGGTCGCGGTCGGTGGCGAGGATGAGCTCGTCCGCGTCCTTCAGGGCGCGCTTGAGCTCGCTGACCTTCTTCTTCTTGTCCGCGTCGACGACGTAGTACGGCTCGAAGCCGTGCTCGACGTCGACGGCGAACTTGCCGAAGGGGCCCTTCTTCATCTCGTCGGGCAGCTGCGAGGGCTGCGGGAGGTCGCGGATGTGGCCGACGCTCGCCTCGACCTGGTAGCCGGGCCCGAGGTAGCTGGCGATGTTGGCGACCTTGTTGGGCGACTCGACGATCACCAGACGGCGCAGCCCGTCGCCCGTCCCCGCCGCCTTCGACTTGCCCGCCACTGGTCCTGCCTCTCCACGTCGATCGCGTCGCGGTCGGTGACCGCCCGGGCGCGTCCACCCGGCTCCCGGCCGGTGCGCACCCGCCCCGCACTGTCGCACGCGGGGCGCCTTCAATGTGTCACGGTCGGCGCAGCGGTGTGCAACCGGCGCTGCGTCGCCCCTGTGGACCCCCGGCCGGTCAGGGCAGCAGGAGCAGGCCGTCCTCCACGAGCCGGCGCACCCGCGGCAGCAGGCGGGCGCGCAGCGCGGCGGCGTCCTCCTCCAGCAGCACCGCCAGCCCCGCGGTGATCTGCCCCACCGTCAGCTCCCCGTCGCACGCGCCCACCAGTCCCGCCAGGTCCCCGTCGGCCTGCACCGCGCGGCGCAGTCCGCCGCCCTGCCGCAGCAGCACCACGCGCGGGTCCGGGTCCCCGGGGGCGTGGTACCGCTCGTCGGTGACGTCGGGAGCCACCCGCAGCGCCCGGTCCGCCAGCGCGTCGTCGTCCAGCTCCGCGAGGCGGTCGTGCGCGGCCAGGCCGGCGGCGAGCACCCCGCCCAGCGGGTCGGACAGGGTGGACAGCACCTCCTCGAAGCGGCGCAGCGGCGCCCCCTCGCGGGACGGGCGGCGCAGCGTCACCACGCCGAAGCCCACCCCGGTGACCCCGCGGGCGGCGAAGTCGTCCAGCCACGCCGCGTACAGCTCGTCGAAGACCGGTCCGGGCTTCTGCCCGCCGTCGCGGATCCACGTCTCCGCGTACAGGGCCGGGTCGGCCACCTCCCGCTGCACCACCCACGCGTCCAGGCCGGTGCCGGCCAGCCACCCCTCCAGCCGCTGCGACCAGTGCTCGCCGTCGCGCAGCTCCCAGTTGCCCAGCAGCTGCGCCACCCCGTCCGGCGCCAGGACGGGGCCGACCTCGCGCACCAGCCGCGCCACCAGCGAGTCGCCCGGCATGCCGCCGTCGCGGTACTCGTACTGCGGCACCCCCGGCCGGCGCGGGGTGATGACGAACGGCGGGTTGGAGACCACCAGGTCGAAGCGCTCCCCCTCGGCGACAGGCTCCAGCAGCGAGCCGTGCCGCAGGTCCAGGCGCACGCCGTTCAGGGCCGCGTTCACGGCCGCCAGGTCCAGCGCCCGCTCGGAGGTGTCGGTGGCCACCACCCGGCGCGCGTGCCGGGAGGCGTGCAGGGCCTGGATCCCGCAGCCGGTGCCGACGTCCAGCACCCGCTCCACGGGGGTGCGCACCGTCGCCGACGCCAGCGTCAGCGACGCCCCGCCCACCCCGAGGACGTGGTCGGAGCGCAGCGCCTCGCCGGTGGCGAGCTCCCCCAGGTCGCTGACCAGCCACCACGACGCCGCGCCGGCCGCGTCGTCCACCTCGTACGGGCGCAGGTCCACCAGGGGGCGCACCTCGTCGCCCGGCGCCTGCCCGGCCGCCGCCACCAGGCCCAGGGCCACCGCACCGTCGGTGCCGGTGCGCGGCAGCGCCGCGTCCAGCTCCGCGCGGGTGACGGCGCGCCCCAGCGTGCAGCAGCGCAGCAGCACCGCCGCGGGCTCGCGCGAGCCCTCCGTGGCGCGCAGCGCCGGCAGCGGCTGCTCGCGGTCCAGGGCCGCCGAGGCGACGTCCCCGACGAGCTCGCCCACGCCGTCGACGGTGTAGCCGGCGCCGGCGAGGTCCTCGCGCAGGCCGGACAGCAGTTCGAGGGGGTTCACGCCCCGATCGTGCCAGCGCTCAGGACTTCTCCAGGTCCAGGCCCCGCTCGTCGCGCACGCCCGCGTCGCCGGTGGGGGCGGCGGCGTCGACGCGGCGGTTCCGGCTGGCCACCACCGCCACCACGATGACCACGGTGGCCACCGCGGCGATGCCGTAGCGCAGCCACGGGTTCGCCCCCTCCCCCAGGCTGAGGGAGACCACGGCCGGCGCCACCAGCAGCGCCACCAGGTTCATCACCTTGATGAGCGGGTTGATCGCCGGGCCGGCGGTGTCCTTGAACGGGTCGCCCACGGTGTCGCCGATGACCGTGGCGGCGTGCGCCTCGGACCCCTTGCCGCCGTGCAGGCCGTCCTCGACGAGCTTCTTCGCGTTGTCCCACGAGCCGCCGGAGTTCGACAGGAACACCGCCATCAGCACGCCGGCCGCGATGGCGCCGCCGAGGAAACCGGCCAGCGGCGCCACGCCCAGGCCGAACCCCACGGCGATCGGCGCGAACGCCGCCAGCAGGCCCGGGGTGGCCAGCTCCCGCAGCGCGTCGCGGGTGCACAGGTCCACCACCCGGCCGTGGTCGGGCTCCTCGGTGCCCTCCATGATCCCGGGGTGCTCGGCGAACTGCCGGCGCACCTCCAGCACCACCGCCCCGGCGGAGCGGCCCACCGCGTCCACCGCCAGGCCGGAGAACAGGAACACCACCGCGGCGCCCAGCAGCACCCCCACCAGCGTCGTCGGCGTGGAGACGGAGAAGTCCCCGAGGGTGCGCTGCAGGTACTGCGAGGGCGTGTCGAGACCGGTCACCACCTCCGCCAGCCGCGAGCTGACCGCCTCCTGGTACGAGCCGAACAGGGCGGTCGCCGCCAGCACGGCCGTGGCGATCGCGATGCCCTTGGTGACGGCCTTGGTGGTGTTGCCCACCGCGTCCAGCTCGGTGAGGACCGCGGCACCGGCCTCGTCGACGTCGCCGCTCATCTCCGCGATGCCCTGCGCGTTGTCGCTGACGGGGCCGAAGGTGTCCATCGCGACGATGACGCCGACCGTGGTCAGCAGCCCGCACCCGGCCAGCGCGATGAGGAACATCGCCAGCTGCAGGATGCCGCCGGCCAGCAGGAACGCGAAGTACACCGCCCCGGCGATGACGAGCGTCGTGTACACGGCCGACTGCAGGCCCAGGCCGATGCCGCTGAGCACCACCGTCGCCGGGCCGGTCAGCGCCGAAGCGGCCACGTCGCGGGTGGGCCGGGCGTCGGTGCCGGTGAAGTGGCCGGTGATCCACAGGATGAGCACCGCCAGCAGGATCCCCAGGAACACCGCGCTCAGGGCCACCAGGCGCGGATCGCCCTCCAGCACCGCCACCTGCTCCGCGGCACCGGTGAACCCGGCGAACGAGGACGGCAGGTACGCGAAGCAGGCGATCGCCGTGCCGACCAGCGCCACGGCCGCCGAGAGGTAGAAGCCGTTCTGGATGCTCGTCAGGCCGGGAGTGCCCGCCTTCGCGCGCACCAGCACCACGCCCAGCGCGGCGGTGATCGCCCCGATGGCGGGCACCAGCAGCGGCAGCACCAGCCCCTGCTCGCCGATCGCGGCGCTGCCGAGGATGACGGCGGCCACGATCGTCACCGCGTACGACTCGAACAGGTCCGCCGCCATGCCGGCGCAGTCGCCCACGTTGTCGCCGACGTTGTCGGCGATCGTGGCGGGGTTGCGCGGGTCGTCCTCGGGGATGCCCTGCTCGATCTTGCCGACGAGGTCGGCACCGACGTCGGCGGCCTTGGTGAAGATGCCGCCGCCGACGCGCATGAACATCGCCAGCAGGGCCGCGCCGAAGCCGAAGCCCTCCAGCACCGTGGGGGCGTCCTCGCCGTACAGCAGGACCGCGGCGGAGGCGCCCAGCAGGCCCAGGCCGACGGTCGTCATGCCGACCACGCCGCCCGTGCGGAACGCCAGGCGCATCCCGCGCTCGCGGCCGCCGACGCCGTCGCGGGCCGCCGCCGCCACGCGCACGTTCGCGCGCACCGCCAGGGACATCCCGAGGTAGCCGATCGCGGCGGAGAACACCGCCCCGACGAGGAAGGCGACGCTGCGCGCGGCCCGCAGGTCCCACCCGTCGGCGGGCAGCGCCAGCAGCAGCAGCACCACGGCGACGGCGAACCAGGCCAGGGTGCGGAACTGCCGGCGCAGGTAGGCCCCAGCCCCGGTCTGCACTGCGGCGGCGATCGAGCGCATCCGCTCGGTGCCCTCGCCGGCGGCGAGCACCTGCCTGCGGAAGACCCAGGCGGCGACGAGCGCGGCCACGGAGACGACCGCGACGGCGGCGGCGACGCCCTGCGCTGTGCTGGTCAGACCCTCGGACGTGCCCATGCGTCCTCCTCGACGTGCGGTGATCTGCACGCAGCGTAGGACGGGGAGCACCGGGCGTGCCACGTGATCGCACGGGGGCCGCCCGCCGGGGCTCAGACCTGCTGGTCCACCCCGGCGGCGGCCGTCTCGCGCACCCAGGTCAGGCGGACCCCGCCCGGCGCCGTGGCGGGAGAGCTGCTGCCCGCGGCGCCCGTCATGAGGGCCAGCGACAGCGGGTCCTCCGTGGTCGCCGTCGGCGGTGTCTCCGCCAGCGGCGCACCGTCCTCGTCGCAGCGCAGGACCGTCACGTCGAGGCGGTCCTCGTCGTCGCTCAGGCGCATGTCGACGAGGCCGGCGCGCCCCGTGGCGGCCTCGGTGGCGCTGACCGCGCGGGCGCACGCCTCACCGATGGCGATGCGGATCTCGTCCAGCTGCTCCTCGCCGAACCCCGCCCGCCGGGCCACCGACACCGCCACCAGCCGGGCGGTGCGGACGTGCTCGGGCAGGGGGGTGAAGCGCAGGTCGACGGTGGGCACGACTTGTCAGGACGTCGCGTTGGCCTCGTCGGCCGCGGCCGACGCGGCGATGGCCTCCGCGACGGTGTCGTGGATCGGGAAGACCTTCGTCAGGCCCGTGATGCGGAAGACCTTCAGGATCTTCTCGCGCTGGCAGACCAGGTGCAGGGAGCCGTCGTGCGAGCGGACCCGCTTCAGGCCGCCGACCAGGACACCGAGACCGGTGGAGTCCAGGAACTCCACGCCCTCCATGTCCACCACCAGGTGGTGGTGGCCGGCGCCGACGAGCTCGTTGAGGCGCTCGCGCAGGGTCGGTGCGGTGTAGACGTCGATCTCACCGGACACCTCGACGACGGTCCGGCCGCTCTCCTCACGGCTGGTCACCGACAGGTCCACAGGACCCCTCCTCGCTGCTGCTGGCGTCGAACGTGCCGGGCGACACGCCCTGAAGCATTGAACCATCGCGCTGCGTGAGGAGCGCGCCCAGCGGGTCTCCCGCGGCGTCCGGGGCACCCCGGCGGGGCGACACTGGTGCGGTGCGGGGGGCGGCGGCGCGGGGCGACGAGCAGCGGGCGAGCCCCCGGGAGCAGGCGCCCGCGGCGTGGGCGGAACTGCTGGCGGACGGCGAGCGCACGGGCCGCCTGCGGCACGTGGAGGTGCTGCCGGCGCGGGCGGGCGAGCGGGCGGACTGGCCGGCGTGGGCGGACCCGGAGGTGGTCGCGGCGCTGGAGCGCGGCACCGGGGCGCTGCCGTGGCGGCACCAGGTGCGCACGGCGGAGGCGGTGCGCGCGGGCCGCTCCACGGTCCTCGCGGCGGGGACCGCCTCGGGCAAGTCGCTGGCCTTCCAGCTGCCGCTGCTGACGGAGCTGCGCCGGCCGGCCGACGACGGCTCGCCGCGCGGCGCCACCGCCCTGTACCTGTCGCCGACGAAGGCGCTGGCCGCCGACCAGGAGGCGCGCCTGCGCGCCCTGGGGCTGGACCGCCCCGTCAGCGCCACCTACGACGGCGACACCCCGCCGGAGGTGCGCCGGTGGGTGCGCCGCAACGCCTCCCTGGTGCTGACGAACGTCGACACCCTGCACGCGTCGGTGCTGCCCGGCCACGAGCACTGGGCGCCGTTCCTGCGCCGGCTGCGCTACGTCGTGGTCGACGAGTGCCACACCTACCGGGGGGTGTTCGGCTCGCACGCGGCGGCGGTGCTGCGCCGGCTGCGGCGGCTGGCCGCCCGCTACGGGGCCGAGCCGGTGTTCGTGCTGGCCTCGGCGACCGTCGCCGAACCGGCCACGACGGCGCGGCGCCTGACGGGCGTGGACGTGGAGGCCGTCGTCGAGGACACCTCGGCGCGCCCGGCGGTGTCGGTGGCGCTGTGGGAGCCGCCCCTGCGCGAGGGCGCCGAGCAGGCCGCCGGGGGCGAGCGCCGCGCCGCCACCGCGGAGACCGCCGACCTGCTGGCGGCCCTGGTGGCGCGGGGCGTGCGGACCCTGGCGTTCGTGCGCAGCCGCGCCGGCGCGGAGTCCGTGGCGGCGGGAGCGCGCCGGCGCCTGCTGCAGGACGCCCCGCCGCTGGCGGCGTCGGTGCTGGCGTACCGCGGCGGCTACCTGCCGGAGGAGCGCCGCGAGCTGGAGGAGGGGCTGCGCTCGGGGCGGGTGCTGGGCCTGGCGAGCACCCGCGCGCTGGAGCTGGGCGTGGACGTGGCGGGCCTGGACGCGGTGCTCATCGCCGGCTGGCCCGGCACCCGCGCCTCGTTCCGCCAGCAGCTGGGCCGCGCGGGGCGGCGCGACCGGCCGGCCCTGGGGGTGTTCGTGGCCCGCGACGACCCGCTGGACACCTACCTGGTGCACCACCCGCAGGCCCTGTTCGGCGCGGACGTGGAGGCCACCGTGCTGGACCCCTCCAACGCGTACGTGCTGGCCCCGCACCTGGTGGCCGCGGCGCAGGAGCTGCCGCTGACCGAGGCGGACCTGGAGCTGTTCGGCCCGGCGGCCGGCGGGGTGCTGGAGCTGCTGGTGGCGCGCGGGCTGCTGCGGCGGCGCGCGCGGGGCTGGTTCCCGGCGCGCCCGCACCGCGCGAGCGAGCTGACGGACCTGCGCGGCGCCGGCGGCACCGTGCGGATCGTGGAGGCCGCCACGGGGCGCGTGCTGGGCACGGTCGAGGCGTCGGCGGCGGACTCCTCCGTGCACGGCGGGGCCGTGCACGTGCACCAGGGCCGCACGTACGTCGTCGACGAGCTGGACCTGGACGAACAGGTCGCGCTCGTGCACGCGGCCACCCCCGACCACACCACGCACGCCCGCAGCCGCGGCGACGTGCGGGTGCTGGCGGTGGAGGAGAGCGCCGAGCACGGGCCGCTGGGGACGGCCCGCGGCGTCGTGGAGGTCACCGGCCGGGTCACGGGGTTCCTGCGCCGCCGCGCCGGCACCGGTCAGGTGCTCGGGGAGGAACCGCTGGACCTGCCCGAGCGGCGGCTGCGCACCCGCGCGGTGTGGTGGTCGCTGGACGCGGACGCCGCCGTGGACGCCGTCGGTGCCGCGCAGCGGCTGCCGGGCGCCCTGCACGCCGCCGAGCACGCCGCGATCGGGATGCTGCCGCTGCTGGCGACGTGCGACCGCTGGGACCTGGGCGGGCTGTCCACGGCGCTGCACCCGGACACCGGCCGCCCCACCGTGTTCGTGCACGACGCGGTGCCCGGCGGCGCCGGGTTCAGCGACCGCGGGCACCTGCTGCTGCGGCGCTGGCTGACCGCCACCCGCGACGCCGTGCGCGCCTGCCGCTGCACGGCCGGGTGCCCCGCGTGCGTGCAGTCGCCCAAGTGCGGCAACGGCAACGAGCCGCTGGACAAGGCGGGGGCCGTCGCCCTGCTGGACGTGGTGGTGGCCGCGCTGGACGAGCCCGGCTCCACCGCCGCGGGAGCCGCCACGGGGCCCGCCGCGGTGGGGTGACCGGGCGGCCGACCGGTCCACCGCCGCGCGGCTCACGGCGGACCGCCCACCGCGGCACCCGGTGCGCCGCCGCGGAGGGCGGCGTCCCCGGCGCGGGCCGCGGCCCGCGCCGGGGTGCCGGCCAGCACCCGTGCCAGCGGGCCGGTGACCGGCACGCCGGCGTCGACGCGCACCGAGCCGTCCGCGACCACGGCGCACCCGCCGGCGGCGCCGTGCGCGCGCAGCACGCGCGCCGCCCGTTCGCAGGCGTCCCCCGGTGCGCGGCCGAGGACGACGTCCGCGCCCGCGAGCGCCGCCAGGTCGGCGGCCGACTGCGCCCGGTGCCGGGCCGCGACGGCCGCGCCCAGGCCCGCGACGGCCACCGCGAGCGCCAGGACCACGGCGACGACGCCGAGCAGCAGCACGCCACCGCTTCCGGCGTCCCGCCCACCGTGCCGCCCACCGGCACGCCCACCGGAGCGCCCACCGGCGTGCCCACCGGCGTGCCCACCGGTGTGCTCCCGGCCGCCCCCGACCCGGGGCGGGGTCACCGGGCGTCCGCGGTGCGTGCGACCGCGGAACCCTCGACGGCGGAGTCCTCGACGGCTGCGGTGGCCGTCGAGCGCACCAGCACCTCGCCGCCGAGCGGCCCGGCCAGGCGCTGCACCGAGCGCACCTCGACCGCGACCGTCCCGTCGCCGCCCGCGAGCACCGCGACCGCGGCCCGCGCCGGCGCCGCGGCCGCCGCGGTCGCCCGCACGACGCCCGCGTCCTCGCCGCGGGCGGCTGCGCGCGCCCCCGCCCGGGCGGCGTCCACGCAGGCCACCTGGGCCAGGACCACCCGCGCCGCCCCCAGCACGAGGGCGAGGACGAGGACGACGGCCGGCAGGGCGACGGCGAGCTCGGCGACCACGGCCCCCTCCTCCCGCCGCGCGCGCCGCCCGGGCCTCACCCCAGCGCCAGGGCCTGGCGCACGATCCCGAGCAGCAGGCCACGCACCTCGTCGCTGCGCAGGACGGCGATGAGCAGCCCGGCGAACCCGCACGCCGCGAGCGTCGCCATCGCGTACTCGGCCGTGGCCATCCCGGCGTCACGACCGGGCACGCGACCGGGCACGCGACCGGGGGGCGACTCCTCCCCCGGCGCCCGCGCGCCCGTCCCGCCGCCCGCGGCCCCGTCCCGCACCCGCTCGTCCACCCGCTCGTCCACCCGCTCGTCCACCACGTCCTCCTCCCGCCGGCGCTCCGGCCGGCCGCTGCGGACCGGCTCCCCGCCGGCCCGGGACCACCCTGCGGCGCCGGCTCCCGGTGGCGGTCGGGCCGCCGGGGCGGTTGTGGAGGGGGCCGAGGGGGCGGGGTTGTGGAACGCGCGCAGGTGGCGTGCGGCCCTGCGCCCCCGCGGGGCGTCACCCCGTCAGGACGTCGCGCGCCAGGGTCAGCACGACGGGGACCACGCCCAGCAGCAGGAACGACGGCAGCGTGCACAGCCCCAGCGGCAGCACGAGCTGGGAGCCCAGCCGGGCGGCCGCCTCCGCCGCGGCGCGGCGACGTTCCGCCCGCTGCTGCGCGGCCTCCGACACCAGCAGGGAGGCGGCGGAGGCGCCGGTGCGCGCCGACAGCAGCAGCGGTTCGGCCAGGGGGTCCCACCGCTGGTGCGCGCCCTCCCAGGCGCGTTCCGGGTCGGTGCCCGCGGCGAGCTGGGCGCACACCCGCGCCAGGTCGGCCGGGACGGGCCCGGGGAGGGCCTCCACGGCCTGGTGCAGCGCACGGCCGGGCGGGAGCCCGGCGGTGACTGCGGCAGCGGTCAGCTCGAGCAGCAGGGGCAGGTCGGGGGCGGGTGGGGCCGGCGGCCGCCGGCGCAGGAGCGTCCGGACCCCGCGCGCCGTCGGCACCGCGCGCCCCCGCGGCGCACCCGCCGCTCCAGCTCCCGGCGCTCCCGGGGCTCCCGGCGCTCCCGGACCGCCGCCGCGTCCCGCTCCCCCGCGCGGTGCCGGGACGGTCGCGGCCAGCAGCGCGGCCGCCAGCAGCAGGGCCACGGCGAGGCCCGCGCCCGGCGGGGTCACGGGCCGTCCACCGCCCCCGCGGAGCGCACCAGGCGCGCGCTCCACCACCGGCCGGCCAGCAGCAGGGCGGTGCCGGCGAGCGCGCAGACCCGGCCGGCGGCGGTGCCCAGCAGCGCCTCCCACGGCGGGGCCCCCAGGGCGGCACCCAGCGCCAGCCCGACCAGCGGCAGCAGCGAGACGGTCCGGGCGCTGACCCGCGCCCCCGCGGTGGCGGCGCGCACCGCGGCTCGCGCGTCGGCCTCCGCCCGCATCCCGGCGGCGCACTGCTCCAGGGCCTCGGCGGCCGGGGCACCGGTGCGCTCCACGAGCCGCCACACCGCCCGAACGCCCTCGGGCGCGTCGGGCGCGGGACCCACCCGCCCCCGGTCGCCGTCCACGTCCGCGGTGCTGCCGGGCGCCGCGTGCCGCCACGCCTGCGCGGGCGTCAGGCCGGCGCGCAGCAGGGCCGCGACGCGCTCGGCCAGTCGGGCCCCCTCCAGCAGGTCCGCGTCGGGCGGCGGGCGACGCCGGCCGCGCGGCCTGCCCGGCCACCGGGCCCGCCGGTCCGCGGGCCGTCGCGCCGGGGGCACCCGCGCACGCCCGCCCCGGAGCAGGACGGCACCGCCCAGCAGGGCGGCCACGGCGAGCGCAGGTCCGGTGGCGGAGCTCACGGCGCACCCGCCGGCAGGCCCAGCCGCTCGGCCAGCTCGGGCCACACCGGCCCGCGCCGGGCCGTGCCGTCGTCCTCCACCCGAAGGGCGGGCACCACGACGGCGCGCCCGTCCGGCGCGGACCGCACCAGCGCCACCTCGGACAGCCCCCGCCGCCCGGCGCGGCGGCTGACGTGCAGCACCACGTCCACCCCCGCCAGCAGCTGCGCGTCGACCGCCGCCGGTGCCGCCCCGGCGGCGGACGCCAGGGCGTGCAGGCGGGGCACGACGTCGGCGGCGGTGTTGGCGTGCACGGTCCCGGCACCGCCGGCGTGGCCGGTGTTCAGCGCGGCCAGCAGGTCGCGCACCTCGGCGCCGCGGCACTCGCCGACGACGAGCCGGTCCGGTCGCATCCGCAGCGCCTGCCGCACCAGCACGTCCAGGCCCACGCCGCCGCGCCCCTCGACGTTCTCCCGGCGCGCCTCCAGCCGGACCACGTGCGGGTGGTCGGGGCGCAGCTCGCCGGAGTCCTCCACGAGCACGATCCGCTCGGCGGGGTCGACCTCGGCGAGCAGCGCCTGCAGCAGCGTCGTCTTGCCCGCCCCGGTGCCGCCGCTGACCAGGACGGACAGGCGGGCGGCGACGACGGCGCGCAGCACCTCCAGCCACCCCTCGGGCACCGACCCGACGGCGGAGAGCTGGGCGAGGCGCCACCGGCGCAGGGCGGGCACCCGCAGGCTGATGCAGGTGCCGTCCGGGGCCAGCGGCGGCAGGACCGCGTGCAGGCGCGTGCCGTCGGCCAGGCGTGCGTCGACGAACGGGCTCGCCTCGTCGAGGCGGCGGCCCGCGCCGGCGGCCAGCCGCACCGCCAGGGCGCGCACCCGCTCCTCCCCACCGACCTCGACGGCGGCGGGCCGCAGCCCGCCGCCGTCGTCGACCCACACCGCTCCGCCGCCGTTGACGAGGACGTCGGTGACGCCCTCCAGCGCGAGCAGCGGCTGCAGCGGGCCGGCGCCGGTCACCCGGGCGCGCACGTCGTCGACCAGGCGCAGCAGGGCGGCCGCACCCAGCACGACGCCCTCGGCGCGGGCCGCCCGCGCCACCGCGGCCGGCTCGACCTCGCCGCTCAGGCGGGCGCGCACGCGGTCGGCCAGGTCCGCGCCGGGGGTCACCGCGCCGGGGGTCACCTCGCCGGGGGTCACCACGCCGGGACCGCGGCGCGCGCCCAGCGGGCGGCGAAGACCCGCAGGGGGCTGCGCCTGCTCACCGGCAGGCCCTCCCCGCGCTCCAGGGGTGCCTCGAGGTCCCGCTCGGCGCGCAGGGTCGCGGCCAGCGGCGCGCCGACGACGTCGGCGAGGACGTCCGCGTCGGCACCGGCTCCGACGTCGCGCAGCACCAGGCGCACCTCCGGGTCCGCGCCCGCGGCGAGGCGGCGCACCTCGTCGACGGTGCAGCACGCGGCCGCGGCGGCCCGGGTGGTGGCGGGGGCGACGACGAGCACCTCGGCGCAGGCACCGAGCACGTCGGCTCCCAGCTCCCCCAGCCGGCCGCGCGGCAGGTCCACCACGGTGGTGGCGAAGGCGCCGCGCGCCGCCCGCAGGACCGCGCCGAGCGCCTCCCGGGTGGGACCGGCACCGGTGCGCCGGTCACCGGCGAGGAGGTGGAGGCCGCCGTCGAGGCGGACGGTGGAGCGCAGCACGTCCGGCCGCAGGCGGCCGGAGACGCCCGCGAGGTCCCCCCAGCGCAGCCCCGGCAGCTGGTCGGCCCCCACCAGCAGGTCCAGGCCGCCGGCGGCGGGGTCGGCGTCCAGGAGCAGCACCTCGCCGTCCTCGGCGGCGGCCGCGGCCAGCGCGGCGGCGAGGACGCTGGCGCCTCCCCCGCCGCACCCGCCCACCACCCCGACGACGCGTCCCTGCGGCCGGGGCCCGCCGGCGGCGTCGAGCAGGTGGTCCAGCAGCCACGGCTCGGCCTCGGGCAGCAGCGCGGCGTGGTCGGCGTCGACCTCCGCGGCGTGCCGCCACCACTCGGGCCCGACGGGGGCGGTGCCCACGAGGACCACCTCTCCGGCACCCCGGGCACGGACCTCGGCCACCGCGGCGGCGGGGGTGCCGGCTCCCGCGAGCAGCAGCGGCGGCACGGCGCCGGTGGCGGGCACCTCCCGCAGGACGGCGCACCCCGCGACGTCGGCGAGGCGCAGCACCGCCGCGGTCAGCGCGTCGTCGGCGCTGAGCAGCAGCGCTCCCGGTGCGGAGCCGTCGGGCCCCGGACCGCCGGGGCGGGCGTGCTCGGCGGGCCGCTGCGGGCGGTGGTGCGGGTGCGCACGGTGGTGCGGGCTCTCGTCGGTGGGCACGGGGTCTCCTCGCGGGTCGCGGTGGTCGCCCGTCACCGTCGCGCTCCCGGGCACCGGTCCCCGGCACGGCCGGGGAGCCCTGTGGAGGGACTGGCCACCGCCGATCCTGTGGACGCCGCGCTGCGACCGGAGGAGGGTGGGGAGAAAAGACGACGGCCCCCGCTGGGGGGGAGCGGGGGCCGTCCACGGTCCGGCTCGGGGGGGATGAGCCGGGCCCGCGATGTCGCCCGGAGGCGTACCTCTACATTTGACCCCATCGGAGCCGTGCTGGCAATTCCTCCACGCGGTCCGTTCGACGGAAACCCTCCCGGCCGGCGGGGGGCGTTCCCCGCCGGGTCCGCCGGCGGCCCTCAGCCGCGCACGGCCGCCGCGCGGGTGAGGAAGTCGGCCGCCAGCGGAGCCGCCACCGAACCGCCGCTCGCCCCGTCGGAGACGAAGACGGCGAAGGCGAGCGGGCCCTGGTAGCCGATCGTCCAGGCGTGCGTGGGCAGCGGGTCCCCCGTGCCGTGCTCCGCCGTGCCGGTCTTGGCGTGCACGGGTTCGCCGGGCACACCGCCCAGCACGGTGGCGGTGCCGGAGACGACGACCTCGCGCATGAGGTCGCCCACGGCCTCCAGGACCTGCGGGTCGGCCGCCGAGGTCGGGGCGGCCGGGGCGGCGGGTGCCGGGTCCAGCACCACCGCCGGACGGCGCAGCTCGCGGGCCGCGACGGACGCCGCGGCCACCGCCATCGCGAGCGGGCTGACGAGGGTGCGCCCCTGCCCGAAGCTCGCGGCGGCCAGGTCGACGGCGGAGTCGTTGACGGGCACGTCGCCGGCGAAGGCGTCCACCCCGCTCGCCCACTCGGCCCCCACACCCAGCTGCGCGGCGGTGGTGCGCAGCTCGTCGTCCGCCAGCCGCCCGCTCAGGCTCGCGAAGGCCGTGTTGCACGACTGCGCGAAGTCCGTGCGGAAGGGCACGTCCCCGAACGCCTCGCCCTCGAAGTTGCGGAAGGAGCGCCCGTCCACGGTGAAGGTCGGCGCGCACGCCACCGTCTCGGCCGGGTCCAGGCCCTGTGCCAGCAGCGCGGTGGTGGTGACGACCTTGAACGTGGAGCCGGGCGGGAAGCGCCCCGTCAGCGCGAGGTCACCCCGGTCGGCCGGGGAGCTCGCCACGGCGAGCACCTCCCCCGTGGCCGTGTCCACCGCCACGAGCGCCGACGGCGAGGTGGTCGTGGCCAGCACGTCGTCGGCCTCCTGCTGCAGCGCGGCGTCCAGGCTCGTGCGCACCGGCTCACCGGGCACGGGTTCCACGACGAGCAGGTCCTGCGGCTGCCCTTCGCCGCCGGCGGTGCGCACCGCGACGCCGACGCGGCCGGCGAGGCGCTCGTCGTACCGCTCCTGCAGGCCGGACAGGCCGGCGACGTCCCCGGCGGCGTAGCGGCCGCCGGACTCCTCGACCTTCTCCGCGGTGACCTGCCCGACGGTGCCGAGCAGGGCGCGGGCGAACTCCCGGGTCGGCGCCAGCGGCAGGGTGGCCTCGCGGAAGACCGCGCCGGGAACCGGCTGCAGCGCGTCCCGCTGGGCGTCGTAGTCGTCGCGGCGCAGCGTGATGACGTCGACGAAGGCGTCGGGGTCCGCCTGCCGGACGCGTTCGGCGAGGGCGTCCGCGTCCACGCCGAGGACCTCGCCGAGCGCGGCGGCGGTCGCGGCGGGGTCGGTGGTGCGCGAGGGCTGGACACCGACCCGCACCACGGGCGTCTCGGTGACGACGGCGGTGCCGTCGCGCCCCAGGACGTCGGCGCGCGGCGGCTGGGTGCGCTCCAGGACGAGGGTCGCGGTACCGCCCGCGAGCGCGGGGTGCACCAGGGCGGGCTCCCACACCGCCCACCACTCCTCGTCGTCCCCGCGCCGCATCCGCAGGGCGGTGGTGTAGGCGAACGCGGTGCCCTCGGGCGCTCCGTGCGCCGCGGCGAGGTCGAAGGAGACGTCGAGGCGGGCCTCGGCGCTGCCGTCGCCGGCGGCCTCGGTGTCGACCGACACCACGGTGACGGTGGGCGGGGCGTCCGCCAGCCCACCGGCCAGTCGCGCGTACTCGGCGGCCGGGTCCGCCGGCGGCTGCCCGGCGGCGGTCGTGAACAGTCCGGCGCGCCAGGTGCCGGCGGACCAGTCGCCGGCGACGTCGTCCGCGAGGCGCCGGGCGGCGGCCGCGCCGTCGTCGCGCGAGCGCGCCCAGGCAGCAGCACCGGCGGCGGCCGCGGCGAGCGCGGCGGCTCCGCCGGCGACGACGGCGCGGCGGCGGGGGCGCCGGGTGGTCCCCGGACCGGGGCGGGGCGGCAGGTCGGTGCTCATCGCTTTCGATGCTCGCACGCGCGACTGCTAACCTCTTGGTCGTTGGAGGTGTCGCCTAGTCCGGTCTATGGCGCCCGCCTGCTAAGCGGGTTGGGGGCTACAACCCCCTCGCGGGTTCAAATCCCGCCACCTCCGCCGGGTCGAAGGCCCCGTCCGCACCGCGGACGGGGCCTTCGTCGTCCCGCTCGCCCTCGCTCGCACCGGGCGACCCCCGCCGGGTGGCCGCCCGGTGGCCCCACCCCGGGACCACCGACGGGCCGGATCGGGTCGGCGACGACAGGGGCTGCCAGAACCGTTGCGCTGCAGCCGATTGGGCATCTGGCGTCGAGACCGCTAGACTCGTCCACGGCTGCTGCGGGAACGCGGCGACCGGCGCCCGTAGCTCAACGGATAGAGCATCTGACTACGGATCAGAAGGTTAGGGGTTCGAGTCCCTTCGGGCGCACCACGGCCGGCAGGTCGTACGGGGCGGGTCCTCCACGGAGGACCCGCCTTTCGTCGTCCCACCCACGGAGGACCCGCCTTTCGTCGTCCCACCCACGGCGACCGCCCGGCGGGTGACGGGGGCCACACCTCCGCCGGGCGCACGACCCGAGCGCGCGACCGGCAGAGGTCGCCTCCCCTCCCCCTCGCGCCCACCCCCGCTCCACCACCGCCCCGCCCCCGCCACCGCCACCGCCACCGCGGTCACGCCCTCCACCCCTCGCCTGACCACGACCACCCGCGGCAGCTCACCCGCGACGGCCGGCACCGGGCGGCGGCCGAGGCGCCCGGTGCACCACCCGCGGCCGGGCACCTCACGGCACCCGGGGGCCACCCCGCTGCGCACCCGGTACCGGAACCGGAACCGGAACCGCGGTGAACCACCGCCGAGTCGCCGCCGAACCCCGGGAACCCGATTCCCGCGCCCTTTCCGGCCCGGGCGGACGACCCCGGCGGAACGCTTCACGGAACAGCACCGCACGGACCCCGGAACTCGTGCCGGGGACGTTCACCGGCAGGCCGCCCCACCGGCGGCGGGACCGGTGGATCGACCAGCGGATCGACCGGTGGATCGACCGGCGGGGCCGGCGGATCAGGGGGTCCGTGCGGCATTCCCGTTCACAGCTCCGGCAGTTCGCCGGCACACCGGAGGAACAGTCGGGTGGAACCACCCGAGAACCCCACCCGTTCGGCGAAGGAATGGTCCTCTCGATGCGCGAACCCCGAGAGAACTGTGGTTTCATGGTGTTCAGCATCAATCAACCCCCTTCGTTCCCGGGAGCCCAGCATGGCAAGCCACGACGTCGCACTGAAGGTGGCCACCGAACTGCCGGTCGGTGCCGTCGACCTCGAGATCCCCGTCAAGCGGAACGGCCGCAAGATCGGCACGTTCACCGTGAACGCGAACGGCGTCTCCTGGAACCCCTCGACCTCCAAGGCCCCGACCTCGGTGTCGTGGGAGGAGCTGCCGGCGGCGCTGTCGAGCACCGCCACCGCCGCTGACGCCGCCCCGGCGAAGAAGTCCGCTCCCGCCGCGAAGAAGACGACGGCGAAGAAGAGCACCGCCAAGAAGGCGGCGGCCGCCCCGGCGCCCGCCGAGGCCGTCGAGGAGCCGCAGGCACCGGCCGAAACCGCTCCCGAGGCCGTCGAGGCGCCGGCGCCCGCCAAGCGGGCCTCGGGCCGCAAGTCGGCCGAGAAGTCCGCCCCGGCGTCGAAGAAGTCCGCTCCCGCCGCGAAGAAGTCCGCGCCGGCTGCGAAGAAGTCCGCGCCGGCCTCCTCCTCCGCCGCGGTGGACGCGCGCGCGGTGCGCCAGTGGGCCGCGGAGAACGGCATCACGGTCGCCCCGCGCGGCCCGATCTCCTCGAGCATCATCGACCAGTTCCGCGCCGCCACCGCCTGAGCGGCGCACGACGCAGCAGGGGGCGGGATCCTTCGGGATCCCGCCCCCTGCTGCGTTCCCGGCACCCGCCGGGGAACACCCCTCAGCGCCCGGTGGTACGGCGGGTCAACCCCGCCAGGACGCGCCCCGCGGCACGACCGCGGCGGCGCGGCGCCTGTGCCGCTGCGACCGAGGGCGCGGCGGGGCGGCCGAAGATGACCTCGCACAGGTCCCGGTACTTCTCGTCCGGGTCCGGGACCCAGTCGATGCGGCGCATCGCCTGGTCCTGCCCGGCGGACTCCAGGACGAACTGCCCGTACCCGAGCAGCCGGCCGGGCACCGACTGGTTGTAGCTCATGTCGGTCACCTTGCTCAGCGGCATCATGGCCGTGCGGCGGTTGACCACGCCGCGCGTGAGCAGCAGGCGCTTGTCGGTGGCGATGAACCAGCCGTTGCGCCACGTCAGCAGCCGCCAGACCGCCCGCAGCAGGAGCACCACCCAGCCCAGGAACAGCGCGTCGCGCAGCAGCGGCGGCTCGGGCGGCAGGTGGAACCCCAACCACAGGACGGCGACGAAGCCCACCACGACGCCGGCGACGGTGCCCACCAGTTGCGCCCAGTGCCGCTGGGCGGTGACGTGGGTGCGCTCACCGGCGAGGAGCCGGCGCTTCACCCAGCGCGGCAGGACCGCGCGGCCGGGATCGATCTCGTCCGCGGCGGCGAGCTCGGCGGGCGAGGAGCCCGTCGTGGACCTCCCACGCACCCGTGCGCCCCGCCCGCTCAGGCCAGCAGGCCGTCGAAGAACGACGCGACGCTGCTGACGAGGGTGCCCAGCGCTTCACCGACGCCGCGCACGAACCCCGCGGCGGACTCGGGTGAGCGGTAGACCGCGTAGAGCGCGAACGCCACCAGGATCCATCCCAGAACTCGGCGCCACTTCATGCCCAGCCCCTCCCCGCGTTCCTCGAACGCCGCTCACCGTCACCACACGTCAGGAAATGACCACGATCGGGCGCCATCCTGCCGGAAACGGCGCACGAGTTCGATCACCCCGCGCCAGGCGGCCGGGAAGACCTCAGACGACGCCGTAGAGGCGATCGCCGGCGTCACCCAGACCGGGCACGATGTAGCCGTTCTCGTCGAGCCGCTCGTCGACGGCGGCGGTGACCACGGTGACGTGGGCGTGCTCGTCGAACGCCGAGCGCACGACCTCGATGCCCTCGGGAGCGGCGAGCAGGCAGATGGCGGTGACGTCCACGGCGCCGCGTTCCAGCAGGTACTCGACGGCCGCGACGAGGGTGCCGCCGGTCGCCAGCATCGGGTCCAGCACGTACACCTGCCGGCCGGAGAGGTCGTCGGGCAACCGGTTGGCGTAGGTGGTCGCCTGCAACGTGGTCTCGTCGCGGATCATCCCGAGGAAACCGACCTCGGCGGTGGGCAGCAGCCGCACCATGCCGTCGAGCATGCCGAGGCCGGCGCGCAGGATCGGCACGACGATCGGCTTGGGGGAGGTCAGGCGCACCCCCGTGGTGGGCGCGACGGGGGTGGTCACGGGGTGGGGTTCGACCCGCACCTCCCGGGTGGCCTCGTAGGCCAGCAGCGTGACGAGTTCGTCCGCCAGCCGGCGGAAGGTGGGCGAGTCGGTGGTCGCGTCCCGCAGGGCGGTGAGCTTGTGGGCGACCAGGGGGTGCTCGATGACGGAGAGGCGCACGGGGGCCCAACCTAGCCGCCCCGGCCGTGCTGGCGGCATCCGCGAACGTCCTGCCACCATGGTCACGTGGCGTACTTCACCGCTGTGCTGACCCCTGACGGCGACGGCTGGCGTTCCGTCGACGTCGACCTGGAAGCCGGTTCCCCCGAGGAGCTGGGAGACGTGCTGCGCGGCGCCGTGGGCGACGACGCCGTGGTGCTGGCGGTCCTGGAGCGCGAGGACGAGTGGTTCGCGTTCGTCCGCACCGACGGCGACGACACGCGCGTGTTCGTCTCCGACGCGGTCGCGGCCGCCGACAGCTCCTACGCGGAGCTGTTCGCCGAACTGCCGCCGGCGACCGAGGTGCCGCCGCCCGGGGGCGGCGCGGCGGACGACGAGGACGACGAGGACGGGCCCGGCGCCCCGGGCACCGCGGCGGTGCCGGGCGCCGGCGAGGCGGTGTGGGCGGGCGACCCGGACCTGCTGGCGGACCTGGGGTGCCCGGCGACCACGATCACCCGTCTGGCGGTCTCCGGGCCGGACCCCTCGGCGGCGACCGTGGAGGTCGGCGAGGTGCTCGGGTTCGCCGAGGTGCTGGAGTCGCTGCGCTGAGCGGGCTCGCCCACCCGCCCGCCTGGCCGGCGTGGATGCGCCTGGCCCTCGACGAGGCGCGCGCCTGCGAGGTGTCCGGCGACGTCCCGGTGGGCGCGGTCGTCGTGGACGCGGACGGCGTCGTGCTGGGCGCGGGGCGCAACGAGCGGGAGGCCGCGCAGGACCCGACGGCGCACGCGGAGGTGCTGGCGCTGCGGGCGGCTGCCCGTGCGCGCGGGCAGTGGCGCCTGTCGGGCTGCACGCTCGTGGTGACGCTGGAGCCGTGCGTGATGTGCGCGGGCGCCCTGGTGCTCGCCCGCGTGGACCGGCTGGTGCTGGGGGCGTGGGACCCGCGGTTCGGTGCGGCGGGCTCGCTGCGGGACGTGGTGCGCGACCGCCGGCTGAACCACGTGGTCGAGGTGGCGGGCGGGGTGCTGCAGGAGGAGTGCTCGGCGCTGCTGGACGGCTTCTTCGCCGGTCGCCGCGCCTGATCGCCCGACGGCGCCGGAGCGTCCGGGTCACCTGGCGGCACCGTGTATCGTTGCCGACGGTGGTGTGTCCGAGCGGCCTAAGGAGCACGCCTCGAAAGCGTGTGAGGGGGCAACTCCTCCGTGGGTTCAAATCCCACCGCCACCGCTCGCAGGGCGAAGGCCCCCGGCTCCGTGGAGCCGGGGGCCTTCGTCGTCCCCGGAGGGGCTGTTCAGCAGGCCGGCGGGGCGCCCTCGGGCGCCTGCGGTGCGGGTGGGACCAGGGCGTCCTCGGGCAGCAGCTGCTGGTGGGCGTCGCCGAGGGTGAGCTCGACGCCGGTGACCGCGGGGTCCACCAGGAGCTGCGCCTCGGGGAAGCGGGCGGCGACGGCGCGGGCCGGGTCCAGCAGGTCCGGGGGGTGGCGCACCACGGCGGTGACCGGCCCGGCGGGCACGGGGGCGTTGCCGATGTCGGGGACGGTGAAGCCGCGCCCGCGCAGCTGCTCGGCGACCCCGGCGGCCAGCCCGGTGCGGTCCGTGCCGTTGAGGACCTCCACGGAGACCTCCGCGGGGGCGGGCAGCGGCCGCTCGGCCGCGGGGGCGCAGGTGGGCGACGCCGGCGCGGCGACGGGGTCGGTGCCCGGTTGCCAGCGCCCCGTCCACACCAGCGCGGCCGCGCCACCGACCGCGAGGACGAGCACGACCAGCACCGCGAACACGGCGCGCTGCCGCCGGCGGAGGCGCACGCGGCGGCGGTGCAACCGCTCGTAGGACGCCTCGTCGAGGTCGTCGGGGTCGTCGTCGAGGGCGCCGGCGGCCAGGACGCCGTCGTCGTCCCGCACGTCGTCGGGTTGCGCGCCGTCGCGCTCGTCGTCCACGGGGCCCCTCCTCGTCCGTCGGCGCGGGCTGGTCCGTCGGCGCGGGCCAGCCCGCCGGCTAGTCCGTCAGCGTGAGCACGCGCGCGTGCAGCACCTGGCGCTGGTGCAGCGCGGCGCGCACCGCCCGGTGCAGGCCGTCCTCCAGGTACAGGCGCCCGCGCCAGTCGACGACGTGGGCGAACAGGTCGCCGAAGAAGGTGGAGTCGTCGGCCAGCAGGGCGTCCAGGTCGAGCACGCGCCGGGTGGTCGTCAGCTCGGCCAGGCGGACCTGGCGGGGCGGGACGGCGGACCACTGGCCGGTCGTGTCGTACCCGTGGTGCGGGTACGGACGCCCGTCGCCGACGGCCTGGAAGATCACAGTGAGTGAGTCTAGGTGCGGCTCAGCCGGCGCGGGGGCGGACGCGCGGGCGGGGGACGACGAGGGGCCCGCACCCGGTGACGGGTGCGGGCCCCTCGGCCTGCGGAGGATGCGGGATTTGAACCCGCGAGGGCGTTAACCCAACACGCTTTCCAAGCGTGCGCCATAGGCCACTAGGCGAATCCTCCAGTGCGCCCAGCGTAGCGCGCCCGGAGGGGTGCCCTCGACCGGAGGGGGTACCCGGTGGGCGGTTGGACCGCACCCCGGCCCGCCCCGTACAGTGGCGTCAGACCCCTCGCGTGGCGTCATCCCGCTGAACCCCCCCAGGGCCGGAAGGCAGCAAGGGTAGGTGGGCTCTGGCGGGTGCGCGGGGGGTCCCTTCGTCCCGGACGGGCTGTCGGCGGGGCGGGTTAGCCTCGGGGTCGTGACGAGCGCCCTGTACCGCCGCTACCGGCCCGAGAGCTTCGCGGAGGTCATCGGGCAGGAGCACGTCACCGTGCCGCTGTCCCAGGCGATCGCCAAGGGGCGCGTCACGCACGCGTACCTCTTCTCCGGCCCGCGCGGCTGCGGCAAGACGACCAGCGCCCGCATCCTGGCCCGCTGCCTGAACTGCGCGGCCGGCCCGACGCCCACCCCGTGCGGCACGTGCGACTCGTGCCGGGACCTGGCCAACGGCGGCGGCGGCAGCGTGGACGTGGTGGAGATCGACGCGGCCAGCCACGGCGGCGTGGACGACGCCCGCGACCTGCGCGAGCGCGTCTCGTTCGCCCCGGCGCGCGACCGCTTCAAGGTCTACATCCTCGACGAGGCGCACATGGTCACCCAGCAGGGCTTCAACGCCCTGCTGAAGACGGTGGAGGAGCCGCCGCCGCACGTGAAGTTCGTCTTCGCCACGACGGAGCCGGACAAGGTCCTCACCACGATCCGCTCGCGCACCCACCACTACCCGTTCCGGCTGGTGCCGCCGGCGCGGCTGACGTCCTACCTCGCCGAGCTCGCCGAGCGAGAGGGCGTGGGGATCGGCAAGGGCGTGCTGCCGCTGGTGGTGCGGGCCGGGGGCGGCTCGGTGCGCGACTCCCTGTCGGTGCTGGACCAGCTCATCGCCGGCGCCGGGGACGAGGGCGTCACCTACGACGTGGCGGTCTCGCTGCTGGGGTACACGCACGCCTCGCTGCTGGACGACGTGGTCGAGGCGATCGCGGCCGGTGACGGCGCGACGGTCTTCCGCGCGGTCGAGCGGGTGGTGGAGTCGGGGCAGGAGCCGCGCCGCTTCGCCGACGACCTGCTGCAGCGGCTGCGCGACCTCGTCGTGGTCGCCGCCGTGGGCGAGGGCGCCGCGGACGCGCTGGCGGTGCCGGAGGACGCGCTGGACCGGCTGCGCGCGCAGGCGGCGCACCTGGGACGCGCCGAGCTGTCGCGGGCCGCGGACGTGGTGGCCGCCGGCCTGGAGCAGATGACGGGGGCCACCTCGCCGCGGCTGCAGCTGGAGCTGCTGTGCGCGCGCCTGCTGCTGCCGGGCGCCGACGCCGACGGCGGGCTCGGGCCGCGCCTGGAACGGCTGGAGCGGCGCCTGGCCGCCGGCCTGCCGGCAGCACCCGCGGTCCGCTCCGTCCCGCCGGCCACGGACCCGCCGGCCCCGGTCGCCCCGCCGACCGCGCCGGCCGTGGAGCTCCCCGCACCGGCGCCCGCGGCGGCGCCGGCTCCCGCCCCCGCCGCCGCACCGGTCCCCGCACCGGTCCCCGCGCCGGCCGCGGACCACGCCGCCGCCGCTGCGTCGGCCACCACCGCACCCGGTGGGCCGACCGCGCCGCAGCGGCCCGCACCGGTCGCGGACGCACCGGTCGCGGACGACGGCTGGCCGGCGGCCCGCACGCCCGGCTCGCCGCCACCCGCCCCGCCCGGTGCCGCTCCCGCGGGCCCGGCG
>NZ_JBBBEM010000094.1:0-566 GCF_037154035.1 Kineococcus sp. G2
GCCGGCCGCGGACCACGCCGCCGCCGCTGCGTCGGCCACCACCGCACCCGGTGGGCCGACCGCGCCGCAGCGGCCCGCACCGGTCGCGGACGCACCGGTCGCGGACGACGGCTGGCCGGCGGCCCGCACGCCCGGCTCGCCGCCACCCGCCCCGCCCGGTGCCGCTCCCGCGGGCCCGGCGGCGGCCGCGCCGTCCGGGGAGCGGGCCGGGGAGCCGTCCGCGCAGCCCGCGGCCGCCGAGGTCGCCTCGGACGCCGAGGCGGTGCGACGGCTGTGGACGGACGTGCTCGGCGCGCTGTTCCGGCTCAAGCGCACCACCTGGTCGCTGGTGGCGGAGAACGCCGCGGTGCAGGACTGCCGCGGCGGGGTGCTCACCCTGCGCTTCAAGACCCCGGGGCTGGCGGCGACGTTCGGGCGCGGCAACCACGCCGGTTTCGTCGCCGAGGCCCTCCTGGAGGTCACCGGCATCGCGGCGAGCGTCCAGGCCGCCGGCGCGGAGGGGGCCGGCCCGCGCGGCGGCGGCCCCCGCCGCCCTCGCCCGAGCGGCCCCGGCGGCCCGCCCGCGG